>JBATTI010000231.1:0-3508 GCA_049670445.1 Albidovulum sp.
GTCCAACACCACGCTTACCGCCCATTCACGCCCGCCTTCGCCGTCAATCGCTAGCACACCCGAGTGTGCAACAATGAAATCATG
This sequence comes from Albidovulum sp., assembly GCA_049670445.1. Lineage (GTDB taxonomy): Bacteria > Pseudomonadota > Alphaproteobacteria > Rhodobacterales > Rhodobacteraceae > TMP-24. Next base: position 85 of record JBATTI010000231.1, read on the forward strand.
GGCGCGCTGGTCGGCAGGTGCCGCCTGTGCGGCGGGGTCATCCGCAACCGCTGGCCCCGATCCATCCGTGAGGGTTTCGCGCAAGGCCAAAGCGTCAGGGGCACCGTAAAGACGCAAAAGGATGCGCGACCCGGCGGGCAATTCAAACGCATCGGCGGTCAGACTGTTGAGATAAAGGCTTGGCCGCCCGGTATGGGCGGGCGGCTCGGCCCACCCTTCCCAACTGGCACCCAAGGCCGTTGCGGCCTGGGCCCCGACGGGCAGTTGCCGCAAATCAGCGATACGCCAGAGAGAGCCGAAGAGACCTGCAACAAGCAATGCCGTCAGGGCCGCATAGCGCAGCGCATAAGGATCGCGCGATGCAAGGGTAAGATCCGGTGCAACACCGCGCGCCGCAGCCGCACGGTCTGCCATACGCGCCAGATGCGCCCGCCAAACGGTTTGCGACCCCGCATCATCCGCGCCCAGCGCCATTTCATCGGCAAGTGTCGCCAAAGGCCGCCCCGGCAAGGTCTGATCAAGCCGCGCCAGCGCTTCGGCCCGGCCTGGCCAGGAAAAACGGCGCCAGCCGCGCCAAAGCGCCCAAACCAGCGCGGCGGGTACGACAAGGAGGGCAAACCAGAAAAACTCAACCGGGGCCCAGTCTTGAAACCCGAAGGCCACCGCCGCGATGACGGCAAAGCACAGCGTCCAGACCGGCCAGAAGGCACGGGTAATCCGTTCGGCGACCATGCCTGCGCGGGTCAAGCGCAGCGGCCAGACGATTTTTTTCAGGGTCGTCGTTGGCAAAGGCTTATGGTTCGTCATTCTCCGTTCCGGCGCCCCGCACGCCCTATGCGTGTCAGAGCCATTCGGGGATGATATCGCGGTTTATCATCTCATCATAGCTTGGCCTTGCACGAATGACGGCGAATTGATGCCGATCAACCAGAACTTCGGGGATCAGTGGCCGGGTATTATATTCCGACGCCATAACAGCACCATAAGCCCCGGCAGAGCGGAAGGCGACAAGATCGCCGGGTCTGACGGGCGGAAGATTGCGGCTTTTGGCGAAAGTATCGCCGCTTTCGCAGACGGGGCCGACGATGTCATAGGGCTGCGGTTCCACACCGGCACTGGCCTCGGTCACCGGGATGATATCATGATGCGCGCCGTACATGGAGGGGCGAATAAGATCGTTCATGGCCGCATCAAGGATCAAGAAGTCGCGGTCTTCCCCATTCTTCAGATAGATGACCGAGGCCACCAGCAGCCCGGCATTGCCGGCAATCAAACGGCCCGGCTCAATCTCGATCTCACAATCCAGATGGCCAAGGGTTTCTTGCACCATGGCGCCGTAATCAAGCGGCAAGGGCGGTGCGGTATTGGTACGCTCATAAGGAATGCCAAGCCCGCCACCAAGATCAAGCCGGCGGATATCATGGCCCTCGGCGCGCAACCGCGCGGTCAGATCCGCGACCTTGAGATAGGCCTGGCGGTATGGTTCAAGATCGGTCAGCTGCGATCCGATGTGAACGTCGATCCCCACGACATCCAATCCCGGCAAGGCGGCGGCTTCGGCGTAAACCTCTGATGCGCGCGAAATCGGGATGCCGAATTTATTCTCTTTCTTGCCGGTTGCGATCTTTTCGTGGGTTTTGGCATCCACGTCAGGATTGACCCGCACCGTCACCGGCGCCTTGATCCCCATGGAAACCGCGATAACGCTAAGCGCCCGCATCTCGGGCTCGCTTTCCAGATTGAACTGGCGCACGCCGCCTTCAAGGGCAAGGCGCATCTCGGCGGCCGTTTTGCCGACACCGGAAAAGACGATGCGGTCGCCCGGCACACCTGCGGCGCGGGCACGCAGATATTCGCCGCCCGAGACCACATCCATCCCCGCCCCCAACCGCGCCAAAGTGCGGATCACGGCTTGGTTGGAATTGGCCTTCATCGCATAGCAGATCATATGCGGCATGGGGCTTAGTGCCTCTTCGAACAGCTTGTAGTGGCGTTCGAGGGTGGCTGTTGAATAGACATAGAAAGGCGTGCCCACGGCGGCAGCAATGTCGGGAATTGCCACGTCTTCAGCGTGCAAGATGCCGTCGCGATACAAGAAATGATCCATTAAACAACCGGCCTCGTGCGTAAGAACAGATAAAGCGGCAAGCCACAGCTTACCCCGATAAGAAAGGTGGCGGGAATGGCCCAAAGGGCAGGCCAGTTGCGGCGCAGGCGGGTTTCTGCGATCGCCCAGACGGTCAGCGCGATAGCGGCAATTGTCAGGTCCCAGGTCAGGGCGGTTGTTGCGGCATTCGCGTGCCATGCGTCAAGCAAGCCGCGCAGGCTCCAGCCATTGTCTTGCGCCCAGACAAAATGCCAGCGCATGGGCAAGATCGCCCCCCAGATCGCAAGGCCCAGATAGATCATCCTTAACGGTGACATTGCGCCCCTCATATCGCGTGCTGCGCCGGTGTAGCCCAAGGGTTTACGCTTGAAAAGCCACCGCCGGGATGTCGGGATCGACCTGCCCCGATGCACTTGCGCTTGTTTCATGCGTTGGCGGTTTGGGCGGGCCATCTGCACCGCAGCCGGTCAGCGTGGCCAAACCCAGAAAGAGGCAAGATATTGCAAGGATATGCTGTGTCATTGGGTCACCGTCATGCCTATGCCGCCTATTGATGTGGAAACCGCCGGGGCAACCGTCACGCCGTTTGGCGTAATCCTGATCCTTGCATGGGCGCGCGGCTGCGAACAAGCGCTAAGCGCGAAGGCCGTCAGCAAAGCCAGACATATCGCCACCCGCATCAGCCCAGAACCTTCTTCCAACGCGCCACCTGCGCGCGCACCTGATCGGGGGCGGTGCCGCCATAGCTTTGGCGGCTGGCAACCGAATTATGCACGCCCAGCACCGAATAGATGTCTTTGGTGATGGCTGTGTGGATTGAATTCATCTCTTCCAGCGAAAGGTCGGGCAGATCGCAGCCCTTCTTTTCGGCCATGGCCACAAGAGTTCCGGTGACATGATGGGCATCGCGGAAGGGCAGGCCCGCCTCTCGCACCAGCCAATCGGCAAGATCGGTGGCGGTGGAAAAGCCGCTTGATGCCGCTTGCTCCAGATTGGCGCGGTTGGCGGTCATGTCGCGGACCATGCCCTCCATCGCGGCAAGTGCCAGCATCAAGGTATCTGCGGCATCGAAGAGCTGTTCCTTGTCTTCTTGCATATCCTTGGAATAGGCCAAGGGCAGGCCCTTCATGACCGTAAACAAGGCCACAGTCGCCCCCAGGATCCGCCCGATCTTGGCGCGGATCAGCTCTGCCGCATCGGGGTTCTTCTTTTGCGGCATGATCGACGACCCGGTTGAAAAGCGATCCGACAGGGTCACGAAACGAAACTGTGCCGAAGACCAGATCACCAGTTCTTCAGCAAAACGCGACAGATGCA
>JBATTI010000232.1:0-1863 GCA_049670445.1 Albidovulum sp.
CACATCACCCGCTTCTTCAAAGCGCAGCGTCAGCGTCAGCAGTTCCCCAGCGCCGGGCTTGGACGTAAGTCCCATCAGCATCACATGGTCGCCGCCACGCGCCAGCGCATGACTGCCCCCGGCCGCAATTGCGATACCGCCTTCAATCGGCAACATCTGCGCAAGGCCATCCGCGCTCATCTTATGGGTATGCAGTTCGACCATGTCGGCGATATCGGCGGTGACGGAGATCAACCGGTCATCCACAGCTTGATGATTTTCAATTGTGAAAAATGCGGCCCCCGCCTTGGCCGCGGGCAGCAGCCGTGCATAGGGGTCAGTGATCGAAATCGTGTCGCCCGCAAGTGCCGGGGCCGCCACAATCAGCGCCACAGCGCCCAGAGCCATTCTTAAACCGCGCATATGGAAACCTTTCTTCATTCTGTCTGTCCAAGACATATGACCTTCGGATCCAATGAAACATTGTGCCAAAACGCCACAGCCCCGCCGCGCAAGATGCGGGCGGGGCTGGCATATTCTAACCCTTGCTGGGTCAATGCAAAGAATGGCCGCTTAAGCGGTCAGGGTCTTGGCGATATCTTTCTTGATCTTCAGCGCGCGGTCCGAAAGTTCCACGTCTTTGGCTTTGGCCAAGTAGGCGTCAAGCCCGCCACGGTGATCGACCGACCGCAGGCCTGCCGCTGAAATGCGCAGCTTGAAGGACTGGCCCAGCGCATCAGACATCAGCGTCACATCATTGAGGTTCGGCAAAAAGCGGCGGCGCGAACGGTTGTTCGCGTGGCTTACGTTGTTACCCGACATCGGGCCTTTGCCAGTCAGTTCGCAGACGCGTGACATGGGTGCGTTCCTTGTTTTCTGGGCCTCTGGGCCCGACGTTCCGATAACATTATAGGGCTCTGCCGAGGCTAAGCCATGAATTCCGTCCGGCCATTTACGTTCATTGGCCGGTGGCGTCAAGCGATTCATCCCGATTTTTCGGCGGCTTTGAGGTAGGCCGCGCCCAGATCTTGCAACATTGCAAAATACGGAAATGGCCCATGGCTTAGCCGCGCAGCACCGCAATCAACCAGTACGGCTTTGGGCGGTGCCGCAGGGCTGACCATCACATTGACCGGCAGCACGGTGCCATCACAAATCCTTGCAATCATGGCCGGATCAATCAGACCGGGCACAAAAAATCCGCTCGCACCTGCCTCCGCATAGGCCGCCGCGCGCGCCAACGCCTCGGGCAGCAGATCGGCGTGGGCGTCACTTTCGGCCTTCAAGAACAGATCCGTGCGCGCATTGATGAACAAGGGCAAACCCAGGCTGTCTGCGGCGGCGCGAATGGCCGCAATCCGTGCCGCCTGATCGCTGACGCTGTGCAGCCCTTGGCCACCCACCAACTGATCTTCGAAGTTGATCCCCACAGCCCCGGCCGCTATCAAAGCGCGGCTATTTTCAACCAATGTGTCCGGTTCAACCGCATAGCCGCCCTCGAAATCAACACTGACCGGCAGATCGGGTGCCACGGCCACAATCCGTTCGACGATTTGCAGCAAAGTGGCCATCGGAATTTTCTGACCATCGCCGTAGCCTTGCGCCCCCGCAACAGATGCGCTTCCCGTGGCCAGCGCCGGAGCGCCAGCCTTGGCCAAGGCACCTGCAGACCCCGCATCCCAGATATTGTAAAGCACCAGCGGGTCACCGCGGGTGTGCAGCCGGGCAAATGCGTGGGCCTTGTCTTTTTGGGTCATGGGGTGTTCCTGTCTTAATGCGGGGCCGATTGCCCCATGGCAATACGCCGTTCCAGAGTAATCAACCGTTCCTTGCGCCAAAGCCCGCCGCCATAGCCGGTCAGCGCGCCATCCGCGCCGATAACCC
>JBATTI010000233.1:0-3360 GCA_049670445.1 Albidovulum sp.
CCCGAGCGCAGCCCCGACGAGGCCCGCCGCGATGACCTGAGTAGGGGTGTTCTTTTGGGACCGGGCGAACATGATCGACAGCGCCAGCAGCACTGCTGCTGGCGCTGTCGGTCGTATTCGCCCGGTACAAAAAGAACACCCCTACTCAGGTCATCGCGGCCGGCCTCGTCGGGGCTGCGGTCGGGGCCGGGTGGGTTGCGACCTACATGATCGCACAGATCTCATTTGACATAGTTCCGATCTCCTCCATCACCTTTACCGGGCCGTCGGCCGACACTTTGATGGGATTGGTCAATCAAAGGCAGATACCGTTAGGTTTTGGCTCTGGTCTGGTGCCCGGCGTTTTCCTGGGGGCATTCACCATGGCCCTACTGGCCAAAGAAGCCCGCATCCAAAGGTTTGAGCCCGAAATGCCGATGGAGCGCTACCTTGCCGGCGGCGTCTTGATGGGGTTTGGCAGCATGCTGGCAGGTGGCTGCGCCGTCGGTGCAGGCATGTCGGGCGGGTCGATATTCGCGCTGACCGCCTGGCTGGCGCTTTTGGCGATGTGGGTGGGCGCGGTCGCAACCCACAAAATCATGGATGCGACCATCGCCACCAAGGCAGCGCAGCAAGGTTGACCTCCTTGGTCACGCCCCCGCCCCGCTGGTCATCTGGCCCCACGCGCGCGCGCAAGCTGCACGCAGGGCGGCAGATTATTCTCCAACCGCTTCACGAACGATTTCATCCAACAGCGCCTCTACCTCTTGCATGGGCCCTTCGGGGTAGTTGCGATACCCGACCACGACCTGCCCGCCTTGGTCGGCGACAAAGATACCGTAAGGGCAATGGGCGATGTTCATCGGATCTGCTTGCATCACTTGTCTGGAAAGCACCGCCGAGCAGAACAAGAACACATCCGCAGCCTCAAACAGCTTGACGTCACTGCCAACATCCTCACCGGTGCGGTTCAGCATCTCACCGACATGGCTGACATAGTCGATGACCAGCCCCTTGCCGACAATCGCAGTTTCGACGCTGAAGGTCGCATCGTCGAAACTGCCATCGAACGCATAGACGGTTGATATGTCATCCGCGACCGCAAGGCCCACGGTCATTACACTCAACACACAGCCCAACAAAAATGGTTTCATGATGCCAGTCTCCCTTTTCGGCCAGTATGGCCATTGTTCAACTGCGGGGGCCTTGATCCGCATCAAAGCCCCGGCCTGATTTTCTACCCGAACATGTCGGCCGTGATCCCTGCGTACCAGCCTTCGGATTCCTCGTAAGTCGCCTTTCGCAGATCAGCGCTTTCGCCGGTGGCCGAGATGAATCCATCAACCTTGGCGATCTTTTCTGGCGTCGCCTCATAAGTTGCGCCAACTTTGACACCGTCATTGGTGTCAATCAGTGACCAGCAGGTGTTCGAGAATTTCGCCGGGAAAACCGTCGATCCGGTCAGCGCACCACGCACCGCATTGGCGCAGACCTTCGCCTGGCTATTGGCGGAAAAGCCTGATTTTGGCATGTCACCCTGTTGTGCGGAATCCCCCAGAACATAGATGTCAGCATCTGCCTTTGATGACATATCGGCCGCGTTCACAGGGGCCCAATTGCCGTCCGACACACCGGCCAATTCAGCAATGCGCCCGGCTTTCATCGCCGGAATAACGTTGCACACGTCAACTTTGGTGATCTCGCCGTCGATGGTCACTGTCATCGCATTTGCATCGACAGAGACGTTGCCACCGCCAAATTCCGCGCCGATCCAATCAATCATGCCTTCGTAGTGGTTGGCCCAACCTTCCTGGAACAGACCCTGTTTCGAAAACTTTTCCTTTGGGTCCGCGACAATGATCTTGGCCGTCGGATTATTGGCTTTCAGGTAATGCGCCACCATCGACACCCGCTCATAAGGCCCCGGGGGGCAGCGATACGGGTTGGGTGGTGCGACCATGGCAAAGGTGCCCCCTTCGGGCATGGCCACCAACTGCGCTTTCAGCAATTCGGTTTGCGATCCGCCCTTATAGGCGTGGGGCATCGCATTTTGCGACGACAGGTCCCATCCTTCGACAGCCCCCTCAACAAAGTCGATGCCGGGGCTGAGGATCAGCTTGTCATAAGGCACAAAGCCCCCCCCCGCGAGGGCCACGGTTTTTGCATCCCGATCAACGCCCACGGCCCAGTCATGCACGACATTTACGCCCCCCGCCGCGATGGTGCCGTAAGAATGGCCAAGGTCGCTCATTTCTTTGAAACCACCTAAGTAGAGATTTGAGAAAAAGCATGTGTAATACATGCGCGATGGTTCGATCAGCGTGACACTGATTTCACCTTTGCTGTCCTTTGCGATGTAGCGCGCAGCGGTTGCACCACCTGCGCCCCCCCCCACAACCACGACGCGTGGTTTGTTGTGAGCGTCTGCGAAAACCATCGGTGCGGATAGTGAAGCAGCCGCGGCAGCCCCAGTGCCCATAAAGGCCCGTCTGTTGAGTTTCATGGTCGTCTCCTCCCTTGTACGCCCCTATTCCAAGTCTTTGAAATATGCGGCCAATGCTGCGATTTCTTCATCAGACAAGCGCCCCGCCAGCATTTGCATGACCGGGTGCGCTCTGAGCTTTTGCTTGTAGCCGTGCATCGCCACGACGAAATCCTCGGCCGGCCACCCGGTAATCGCGGGGATACCGTCATTGGCGCCATCGATCTGGTGACAGGTCTTGCATTCACTGGCGAGGTATTCGCCGTATTCGGGATCTCCCTTGATGGCCAGAATTGCCGGGTCCAGATCATGATCCGTTGCCGGTGCCGTGGGTGCCGCTTCAGGGATATTCGCCGGATTGTCCGAGAAGCTCCGCAGATAGCTTAGAAGATCAGCGCGTTCGCCCGCATCCTTGATCCCGCGAAAACTCATCAGCGTCTTTGAGACAAGCGCCTTTGGGTTCTCGATATAGGCGTCCAGCGTTTCTGCCGTCCAGACCAGCCCGTCAACGCCCGCCCGGATCATGCTTTTCGAGTATTTCGCACCGTCCTGCGTTCCCGCTATTCGCCCGAACAGGCCGTTAAGCTGTGGCCCAACCCGGTGCTGCGCGCCTTCCCCAATCTGGTGGCAGGTCTTGCAATTCTTGAAAACCGCCGCACCCCTGTCCGGATCCCCGGTTTCGTCCGGCCAGGCCGCCCCCGCAGCAAACACGGCGACAACGATGAAAGCAAGCATCGATGGATAGCCCACTGCCTACTCCTTGAATGACTTAAGATATTCAACGAGTGCCGCAATCTCCTCGTCTTTCTTGAGGCCTGCAAAGGTCATCTTGGTCCCCTTGAGGTAGCTTTTCGGTTTCGCCAGAAACGCCGCCAGCTCGGTTTCGGTCCAGATCAACC
>JBATTI010000234.1:0-4830 GCA_049670445.1 Albidovulum sp.
TGGCGCTTGTCGCCGGGGATAAAGTCGCCGTGTTGGTCAATGGTCTGGGGTCCATGACATTGCTGGAGCTTTATGTGCTGCATCGCCGGGTTGCCGAAGTTCTTGAAGCGCGTCAGGTGGCCATTCACCACAGTTGGGTCGGCGAATATTGCACCTCGCTGGAAATGGGCGGTGCCTCTGTTTCGCTGATGAAGCTGGATGCGGATCTTCAGCGCTGGCTGGATCATCCTTGCGATACGCCCGCGCTGCGGGTTGGGGCGGCCATTTCCGAAAACCGGCCGGGGCCAAGGCGCAGCCCGCCTCGCGCCGCACCTGCACCGCAGCAGGCCCGGACGGCGGTTGACCCCAAAAAGCTCCAGATGTCCGGCCCGGTTTCACCGCCGGTCTTTCGCAAGATGATGGCCGCCTCGGCCAAGGCGATCTTTGCCCAACGCGATCATCTGAGTGCGCTGGACGGCGCGATCGGTGACGGGGACCACGGTGTCACGATGGAAATCGGCTGGAAGGCCGTCATGGCCGCGCTTGACAAGGCCGAGCCTGCATCAACCATTTCAGAGCTATGCGCCAAGATGGCCAAGGCGTTTCTGGATGCGGTCGGCGCGTCGGCCGGGCCACTTTATGCAAGCGCCTTTCAGGCCGCTGGCAAGGCCGTGCAGCACCGGGGCAATCTGGATGCCGCGTCGATGGTGGCGTGGTTGCGGGGCATGACAGATGGGATCGCCGCGCGGGGCGGGGCCGCTGCCGGGGACAAGACCATGCTTGACGCCTGGGGACCGGCGCTTGAAGCTGCGGCAGCCGCGCTGGCGCAAGGTGCGGCCATTGGGCCCTGCCTGTCTGCTGCGGCCAAAGCGGCCGAACGCGGGGCCGAAGCCACCACCGCGATGCAAAGCAACCGCGGCAGATCGAAAAAGCTGGGCGAACGCTCCATCGGTCACAAAGACCCCGGCGCCGCCTCGGCCGCGCTCATGATTGCGGCCTGGGCAAGGGCGGTGCAAGCGCTTTGATCAACCGCGCTGAAGACCGGCCCGCGATCAGGCCTTGTTGTATTTGGCATCAACCGCATCAATCGCTTTGACATTTCCTGCCGAGCGGCCGTTAGGATCAAAGTGGCTCGACAAGAATGCATCGGCGATATCCTTGGCCAGTTCCGCCCCGATGACCCGCGCGCCCATGGTAATGATCTGCGCATTGTTCGAGGTTGCCGCCTTGCCCGCAGAATAGGTGTCATGGCATTGCGCCGCGCGGATGCCCGGCACCTTGTTGGCCGACAGACAGACACCAATACCCGTACCGCAAACCAGAATTGCTCGGTCGAATTTGCCCGCAATCACCGCCGATGCCACGCGGTCTGCCAGATCGGCATAGAAGGCATCGGGGCTCGCATCCTGGCGCGACATCTCCGACACTTCGTAGCGGCCGGCCAGATGCTGGGCCAGAACCTTGGCCAACCCCTCGCCCGCGCTGTCACCTGCAACTGCAATTTTCATATCTCATCTCCTTTTATCTGACAGGACCGCCGCGCATTTGCCCAAAATGTCGAGGTACCCATCGACATTCCAGGCCGAGCGTCCGATGAACAGCCCGTCAATATGGGGGCACCGGATCAGTTCCTCGCAATTGCCCGGATTGACCGAGCCACCGTAAAGACAGGGCACCCGCCGCCCAAGCACCGCCCCGGCCACATCGCCAATCTCAGCCTGCCGCGCATCTGCGTAGTCAGAGGTCGCGGGGATGCCGTTCTCGCCAATCGCCCAGACCGGTTCATAGGCCAGCAGGATCGGTGCTGCTTGCTGCGCCTGCGACAACTGCCCCAAGGCCCCGCGCACCTGTGCCTCCAGAACCTCCTGGGCGCGGCCCGCCTCGCGTTCGGCCAGCGTCTCGCCGATACAGATCAGCGGGATCAGCCCATGGCGCACGGCGGCTTCAACCTTGAGGCCTACCGTCGCATCCGTCTCACCGAAATGGGCGCGCCGTTCCGAATGGCCAAGTTCAACCAGATCCAGCCCGCAATCTGTCAGCATCAGCGGCGAAACCTCGCCCGTCCATGCGCCTTCATCCGCCCAATGCATGTTCTGCGCACCGACCCTGACCGAAGTATCCGCCAAAATCGCCTTCACCTCGCGCACCGCCGTGAAGGGCGGGATCACAAAGCGCTGAATGCGCGGATCCCGCTCACCATCAGCCGCGCCAAGCGCATGGGCAAAGGCCTGCGCCGCGTCCAGCGTCTTGTGCATTTTCCAACTTGTGCCGATCCAGAAAGAGGGGTGGGTCATGTCATAACCTTCTGTATGCAAGGGGCGCGCCCGGACGATCAGATGTTCAGATCCTGCGCGCCAGTGTCGATATGGGGCGCCCAGAAAGCAACGCTTTCGGCGATCTGGGGGATCACCTCGCGGTCATTCGGATCTCGTTCCTTGAAGGACAGTTCAAGGCAAATCTCATTGTCCGACGCCCCGCCCGCCGCGAATGCCGCAAGCAGCGGTTCGGGATGAATGCGCCCCTTGGCGTTGAAGGCCGCGGTGAAGGGGCGGTGACCGCCCTTGTCCATCAGGCTTTGCTTGATGTGAATGATCGGGCTAAGCTTCGGGACCGCCCGCGCCCAGGCGTAGGGGTCATAGTCATCGGGGTTCGGGCTGGTCACGTCGCCATGGTCGATATCGGCCATCATCCACATCGGCACGGCCATATCCGCCGCGGTCAGCCTGTCTTGCAGGGCCAGACAGCTTTCGATCGTTTCGCCGAATTCGCGGCCAATGCTCATCGGTTCCCAAAACAGATACTTCAGCCCCGCCTGTCTGGCGTGGTCGGCCACCTCGGCCCAGCACTCGATGGCGATCCGGGTCAATTCCTCGCGTCGCTTCGGGTCATCAAAATCCTGATAGGTGAAAATCGCGAACTGGGTTCCGACCGATGTGCCGCCCAGATCGGCCGTGATATCGGCAAAGGTCTTGAACCAGTCAACGTAATAGCGCCGCACATCGCGGTCAGGATGGCCAAAATGATTGAGCCGCCCATAGGGTCCGGTCATGCCGCTTGTGACCCGCACGCCCGTCCGCTGTAATGCCCCCGCCATCGCTTTGGTCAGCCGGTGGATCACCGCGGCGGGCCAACCGGGATTGATGAATTCATGGGTCAGTTGCAGATCGCGGATGCGGATATCGCGCGCCACAGTGTCAATCAGATCGTCGGGATCGGCAAAGCGATTGACCAAGGGGTTTGTGTTAAGTGAAAGCGTCAAAGTCATGTCCGCCCCTCCATGCTGAAACCCGCAATGACATAGTCGGGTAACGCGGTGTCCTTGCAAAGCGTCAAGAGCGCATCATCGCTTAAATCCGCATGCAATCCGGTGCGCACCAGCGCGGTGGCGAACCCTGCCCCCTTGCCGCCAGCAATATCATGGGCCGGGCTGTCCCCGATACAAAGCACGCGGCTGCGATCCGGCGCGCCCAGCATATCATGGGCGATCCGGTAGATCAGCGGATAGGGCTTGCCGACCCATTCCACCGCCCCGCCCAGATCCTCAAAAAGCTGCGCGATGGCACCGGCGCCGAAGCATTGCCCCGTGGGCGTCAGCATCGCCATATCCGGGTTGGTACAAAAGGCCGGAACCCTGCGTGCCGCCGCAGGGGCCAGCCAGTTGCGGTAATGCGCAAGCGTGAACGTGTCGCCACGGCTGCCTGCGATGATCAGAAGGTCAGCCGCGCCGGGGTCGTCCACGCATCTGAGGGGCAACCCTTCAACCGGTGAAAGATCGCCGTCACGGGAATGGACCCAGACCGCAGAATTCGCGGCGATGTCCTTGCCGATGCGGCTGCCGATTTCGGCAAAGGCCGCCTCGCCTGACGACAATACCGACTTGTAGCTTGCACGGTCAAATCCCAGCCGCGTCAGCCGCGCCTCATTCGGCGCGGCGCGTTTGCCGGAATTCGACAGCAAGATCACCTCTTTGCCCATAGCGGCCAATGCACAAAGGGTTCGCGGCGCTTCCTCATAAGCGCCTTGGCCGTTCAAAAGCACACCGAACTGGTCGATCAGGAACCCGTCGAACTCAGGGGCAAGCGCTGCAAGGGTGGTTTTCATATGCCCGCCCGCGCCAGAAGGGCCGTGCCATAGGCCGCTTCGCCAGACAGCGGCTCACACATGGGCACGCCCAGCCGCCGCTCTCTGATCCGGGTCCATTTCGGGTTTCCCGCCCCGCCCCCAACAGTGCGGACAGACCGCAGCGGCGGCCCGCCAAGGTCTGCAAGCCGGCTGTAGGCCAATGCCTCGATTGCCGCGATGCCTTCAAAAATTGCCTTGAGGTGATCGGCGTCCAAGGCCGGGCGCGGCCCCATCCGGGGCGCAAGATCCGGGTCATTGATCGGAAATCGCTCTCCCGGCCGGGACAGCGGGTAATAGCCCAGATCAGTATCGGTTTCCGGATCGATGTCGGCGGAAAGCGCGGCAAGATCCGCCCCCGGAAACTCTGACACCAACACATTGCCACCGGTGTTGGAGGCCCCCCCCGCCAGCCACAGGCCCAGAACCTTGTGGCTGTAGATGCCGAATTGCGGCGCGAACAGCGGCTGATCTGACAAAAGCTTGATGGTCAGCGTTGTGCCCAGCGCCGATACGCCGTCCCCGGCCCCGGACGCGCCGGTGGCAAGGAACGAGGCGCATCCATCGGTTGTTCCGGCCACCACGGCGCAGTCCGGCTGCAGGCCAAAATCATTCTTTCCAACCCGCCCAACGGCGGTTCCGGGCGCATGAATGGCGGGCAACAGGGCGGGGTCGATGATCTTGGCCACCCAATCCGGCCAGGCCCCGGCCACCGGATCATACCCGGTTTTC
>JBATTI010000235.1:0-5259 GCA_049670445.1 Albidovulum sp.
CCACCGAACAGTTCCAACTCGCAGCAACCGCCCAAAACCTCCGCAAACTGGCCAAGTTGGTACCAGTTCAAGCCCCGGAGTAAGGAGCGGCAGCGCGCGGCTTGTTCTTAAAACCAGCATGCGCGTATCAAATGCCGACTTCTTCAACAGTATCCGGACAAACCAGACTTTTGCCCATGCTGCTATTGCTCGTGCAGCATTTGCTTGTGCGCGAAGCATAGAAAGCTCAGCCATGCGACGGGTTTCGCCGAACCGGCCATTCGTGCGCTGCTTGCACATGCGGGAAACATCCGGGATTTGGCGCTGACTGTCGAGCATGGCAATGCCGCCAATTTGGAACACTTATGTGGGCGGCGCATCTGACGCAGGTCATAACTCGTTTCGGGTGCGAATTGGCGTGCCGCCCGGACCTCATGCTGGCAGGCGAAGGTCACAAAACCAACATTGGAGGCTGGCTTAAATGGTTGCCGTCACTTAGACTTGGGATCACCAGTGAAAGTGATTTCGTGTGTCGTCAAAGGCTCCAAAGCAGCAGCTTGCTAGTGTAAAAGATGTCGCGAAACTTTCGGGGACTTCGCTTGGCACGGTGTCGCGTGTGCTCAACAGAAGTGCGTCAGTCAGCGCCAAAGCCCGCGCACAGGTCGAAAAAGCAATTGCCGAGCTGGGGTATGAGCCAAATGCCGGCGCACGACAGATGCGCAGCGGTCGCAGCGGGCTGGTTGGTATCTTGCTCCCCAGTCTTGAAGTGCCGTTTTTTGGCATTCTAGCGCAGGCGCTTGAACAGGCCTTGTTTGAAAATGGCTACCACTGCTTGATCTGCAATACTGAAGAGAACGAAGATAATGAGAAGCGGTATATATCGACACTCATTGGCCAGCAGGTGGATGGCATAATCGCCGCTGCGGTTGCAACGACCGAGAATTTTACCCGCCTGTCGGATCAGAACATACCCATCATCGCCGTTGACCGCTCACCCGATGAGATCACCGAAAATCTGGTGTCAGTGGATCACCACGAAGGTGGGCGGCTGATGGCTGAGCATCTGATGGGCCTCGGGCATCGCCAGATCGGGATTATTGGCGCGCCCACGCATTCACGGCCAATCACCCTGCGCATCGAGGGCATCAAAGAGGCATTGGCGGCGCAAGGGCTTGAACCCGTCAGCCTATCGCTCGGAGAAGAGCATAGTTTTGATGCTTGTTTTGCTCTTGCCCAAGAAGTGCTGGCCGACAAACAACCTACTGCGCTTATTGGGACGACCGATATTGCGGCAATCGGGGCTATCCATGCTGCCCATGAACGGGGTTTGAGAATTCCGCAGGATATTTCTGTGATCGGCTTTGATAACCTGCCGCAAAGTGCCCATATTTTTCCGACACTTACCACAGTGCACCAGCCAATTTCGTTACTGGGCACGTTGGCCGCAAAAACGCTTTTGAACCGGATCGACCCCGAACGGTTTGCGAAACCAGATCTTTCTGCTCTGAAGCTGGACGTTGTTGAACGCAACAGCACAGGCCCCGCGCCCGAGGCGTCATAGCGGCGCGATGGATATGCTGTAACGGGTATTGAACGGGTGATCTGGCGTGAGCATCCGGGACGTTCGCACCCCTGCGTTGGACAGAGGATTGTTGGCGGTTGAAATTGCGCGGCCCAGATCAAAAGCAGAGCAAACCGGTTCGACGCCAAGCGCCCAGTGCCGACCATTCCACGGCGGCGCGCATCGTCCGCCATTGCTGATCCACAACATGAGTGAGGGGAAATCCAGTGCGTCCCAATCGAGTGTGACCCGGTAATTCTCTGCGTGGTTTTCCAGAATGAAGGCTCCGTCGGTGCCAGATAGTAAAAAAAGTGTCTCTGATCGTTCTGGATAGGGCAGCGCCATTGGATCAAAGCCAAGCCCAGTCAGGTTTTCAAACCGGAATGGTGCGGCGCGCGAAAAAGCGGGGGTGCCGCCGGTGTCGCCGGGATAACAAAAGACTTGATCATACTCCCCCGGACAGAGCCGCGCCTGACCTGTTTCAACTGGCAGCCGAAAAACCGGGTGCAGGCCAATAGGCAGTTGTGCATTGCGGCGCATATGAATGCCAAGGTCTATTTCGATGGCAGCCATGCCGTTAACGCCGCGCACTTGCCGTGTCAGATGATCAACCGGATCGGCCAGAGGATAAGCTATCCTTGCCTGCAGCGACTGAGGATCGTTGACAGTGATGTGCCAGTCATGGTTGGCGGCAAACCCGTGCGGCCAGAGATCAGGCAGGCGGGAGAGCCCCGCCCAATCCCCGGCCAGAGCTCCCTGCGGTGACATACCAAAGGGCACACAGGGCCACTCGCCTTGAAGTCCCGTCATTAGGGGCGGAATGCCGTCTGGCAACGCCTCATCCAGCCAAGGCGCTTTGTGCAAAGGTGCGACGCTGCGGCCATCGGGTAGGTCCAGTTCAAGGTCAGTAAGCATCGCGCCAAGTTTTGAAAGCCGTGCGCGACCGCTATCCCATCTTAGCCATGTCACTTTCGATCAATAAAGAAGTTGATGAACACGGCCGCCAAGATAAGGCCGCCTTTGATCACCTGTTGCACATACGGGTTGAAGCCCCACAGCGTCATCGCATTCAGCAAGACGCCCAGAAACAGAACACCGATGAAGGCACCCCAGATCGTGCCCTTGCCGCCAAATAAGCTGATACCGCCAATGATCACCGCTGAGATCACCTCAAGCTCAAGCCCGCGCGCGATGGTCGGATTGCCTGCATTGACCAGAGAGGAATAGATAATGCCCCCTGTGGCCGCAAACACACTGGTCATCATCAGACAGATGGTTTTGGTGCGCCAAACATTGATCCCTGACAGACGTGCGGCCTCCATATTGCCACCCACCGCATAGATTGAGCGGCCCAATGAGGTGAAATTCGAAATGGTGAACGTGATCGCAAAGGCAATCGCGAGTAGGAAGACAGGAACAGGAATGCCCCAGAATCGACCCGACCCAATGACATAATACCAGCTTGGAAAGCTTGAGATCGGAACGCCGTTGGTGATCAGGTTGGCCAGCCCCGCAAGGGTCGCCATCATGGCCAAGGACGTGATGAAGGTCGGCACATTGACCAATTGTCGCAATTTACCCGACATAAACCCAACCGAGGCCGCAAATAGCGCTGTCCCCGCAAAGGCAACAATGACCGTCCAAGCAGCGGGTTCAATCGCGCCTCCCGACAGTTTTTCAACGATCCAAGCGGTGAGGCATGCGGATACCGCCACCATGGATCCAACGCTCAGGTCGATTTCTCCAACAATGATCACAAGGGCCATACCAAAGGCAATCATGCCCGGAACCGCGATATTTCTAAGGATATTCAGCTGGTTATTGAGGGTGAAAAAGCCCTGCGCCGTCGTGGCGACGATTACGTATAACACCAGAAGGATGATCAGCATCGAATTGCGGCGCAATTGGGAAATGAGTTTGTCGCGTGTCATGCATCGCTCTCCGGTTTGGTTGTGGGAGTGGCCATGCAAGCTGCATAGATATCTTTTGCATCAAGGCCTTCGTTGATGAATTCTTCCGCGATTTGGCCGTCCCGCAGAACCAGAATGCGATCACAACATTCGGTCAGATCCTCCAGTTCGGTCGAGACAACGATAGAGCTGAGCCCCTCGCGCGCCTTTCCCCAGATGAGTTCATAGATCTGGCGTTTTGCCTGTACATCGACGCCGCGGGCGGGTTCGTCGAACAGCAAAATGTCAGGTGCGTTGTTCATCCAGTTGCCAACGACGATCTTCTGTTGATTGCCGCCGGACAAGGACGACACCGGCAGCAACGGATCGCCAGCCTTGATCTGAAGCCCCGCAATCTGACGTTCAACAAAGGGTCTTTCTCGGGCGTGGCTGACCCAGCCCTTGGGCGCGATACGTCCAAGCCCCGCAAGGCAAAGATTGGCGTGCGAAGACAAAAGCTGCACCAGACCAGAATGCTTGCGATCCTCGGAGGTATAACCGATCCCCAGTGCTTTCATCGTCGGAATGTCCGGCTGGGACACGACCTGCCCGTTGATGGCGATCTCACCGCGATCCGGTACGCGCGCGCCAAACAGACAATGCAACAGCTCAGTCCGGCCAGAGCCCAACATACCGGCAATTCCGAGCACTTCGCCTTTGTAAAGATCAAAGCTCACGTCATCGAAATGGGGCGCGAGCGCAAGATGGCGTGCGCTTAGGGCTGGGGCATCGCGAGGCACCGTTTGGATTGGTCGCTCAAGCGGGGGCACATCACCAAACATCATATCAAGGATCACCGGCGGTGTGGCGTCCTTGATATCAACTGAATCGACATACTTCCCATCCCGGATCGCGGTAACGGTATCCGCGATCTGGCCAAGTTCAGACAGCCGGTGGGTGATATAAATAATGGTGACACCAAGGTCGCGCAGCCTGCGCACCAAGGTGAAAAGTTGCTGGACTTCGGCCTGCGCCAGCGCGGACGTCGGCTCATCAAGCTGCAACACACTTGGTCGAAAACTCATCGCTTTGACGATTTCAACCATTTGTTGCTGGCCAACCGAAAGATCGGCCACCCGTGTTTGCGGCGCAATCTCTAGCCCGCCGATCTCTTCAAACAGGTCCGTGGCGGCGCGGCGCAGTTCGGCCCAGTCAATCAGACCGGAACGTTTAAGCGGGAGACGACCAAGGAAAATATTCTCTTCGACGGACAATTCCGGCACGAGGCTCAGTTCTTGATAGACGGTCGCGATACCAGCCCTTTGGGCTTCGCGTGGATTGGAAAAACGTGTCTCGACATCGCCAATGCGGATTGATCCTGAGGTCGGTTGAATAGCCCCTGACATCATCTTAACAAACGTGCTTTTGCCCGAGCCGTTCTTGCCGATCAGGGCGTGGACCCGCCCGGCGGCAAATTCATGCACAAATCCGTCAAGCGCCTTGACCGAGCCGTAATGTTTGGTGAGTTGATCAAGGATCAGATCTGTCACGGGATACCGGCCTTTGAGCTGTTACTTGGGGGATGCAAGGGGCCCATTGCCGGGCCCCTTGGCGATGTTTTACTGGATGCTTTCAAGGAACGACGTGACGCCATCTGCGTCACTCCGACTTAGCAGCATTGCAGGCACAGTGGTTTGTGCCTCAACCTCTTCGCCAGCCAAAATGGCAAGTGCGGCTTCTGCCCCCATGGCACCCATCTGGATCGGCGCTTGTGCTGTCACCGCCTGCAAAACGTTGTTACCAGCCAAAAGGCCGCGGCCCAACTGTTCT
>JBATTI010000236.1:0-3823 GCA_049670445.1 Albidovulum sp.
AGATGAGGGGGCGCGGCTATTCCCCCCTGTTACCGCCTCAGGGCCCTCAACCGCCTGGCGGGCCGCTTACCCGGCAGGGTCATCGGTGCGTTCAGCTTCCAGCGCGCGAGCAATCTCGCGGCGCACCAACAGCCGCAGGTTGCGTGTGATACGTTCGCCCAAAGTGCCGCGCAGCTCTTCACGGATAACCTCGGCCACAACGTCGCGCAAAGCCTCAAGGTCAATATCAGTGGCACTCAGCGGATCGAACAGATCGGTGCCATCGCCATCGGCGGGGTCATGCCCGGCACCATTGCCCGCATCAAACGTCAGATCGCCCTCTTCCGCATGCCGTTCGGCCTGCCGGTAGATCAGCGGGCGTGCGCCGGGTATTGGGCCAAGGGTCAGGCGGCTTTGGCCATGCGGCGTGGCTTCGGGTGCCACAGCCGCGCCCTCCGGCCCCGACGCATCCGCATTCGAATCCGCCTTTGGGTCTGACCCGGTTTCATCCTCATCCGGCGTATCCGGCATAGCACCCGCTTCGGCGGCATCCTCCACCTCAGCCTCGTCCGGATTATCGCCCGGCAGCGCATCCTCATCGCGGGCGCGATCTTCGGCCGGCCCGGCCATGCTGTCCTCGGGCATAGCTTCATCGGGCACAGCTTCATCGGCCATAACTTCATCGGCCATAGCTTCATCGGCCATAGCTTCATCGGTCAAGGTATCATCGGGCGCGGTTTCGCCGTCTGTTGCCAAGACCTCTTCCACCGGTGCCGCGTCATCATCCCCGACAGCCTCATCGGCCTGTGGCCCGGGCAATTCCGGATCGGCAAATTCCGCCAATGGCACGTGATCGAGATCACCGGACCGGGCCCGCCGGAAAAGTGAGGGTTCCTGACTGCCCTTCATATCCGGCGCGCCAAAGTCCGACACAGGGGCGCTGCGCCCATAGTCGCCCGGCGGCGGCGGCGGTCCGCCTTGCGGCGCATCTGCCGTTATCGGGGCGTCCAGCCGCTCATCCTTGTCGGCCAGGATGTCGTAACCGGCCATGATCCCGTGAAAACCGGGGATTGGCCTGTCGCTCGGCATATCTTTCACCGCGGGCCCGGACATATCCGCACCCCTGGCAAGGAGATCTTCGGCCGCGGTTTCATCTGCCAGACCATCTTCCGCGCTTTCATCACGCGCAGCTTCTTCGGCCCCAGCCTTATCAGGAGCAGCCTCATCAGGAGCAGCCTCATCAGGAGCAGCCCTATCGCTGGCCGCCTTGTCCGGCGCGACGAAAAGGGCTGCGTCTTCTATAGGATCGTCATCCCAGATGGCGTCGGAAAGCTGATCACCCGACATATCTTCAGCATCACCGCCGTCAGGCTCAAACCCCGTTTCAATCTCGGCGACAGCGGCTTCCAGCTCTGCAATCGTGTCTTCCAGCGTAGGGGTGGCTGCCACCTTGGGCGCATCGCCCGCTGTTTCGGCTTCGGCGTCGCGGGCCCAGTCCTGCGCCATCAGCGCCCTGGGGTCCGGCCCCTGATCGGTCGCGCCATTTGCCACCGCATCATCCCCCGACCCTTCTTGAGCAGGTCGCGCAACCCGCAAGGCCGGTGTCAGCACAAGGCGTCCATCATTTTGGTCCGCAGCCGGGCTGCTGGCACCAGTATCTTCGGCCCCATTATCCTCGGCCTGACCATGCGCCCCGGGCTTTTCAGAAGGCTCTGCCTTGTCCGCCATATTGCGGCCCTCTGACACCAATCGGCGGATCGACGACAAGACGTCCATTATTTCGGATTTCTGCTGCGGATCAGGCATAGTCACTCCTTACGGGGAAATCTGCGCGAGGGCCATTATACACAGCGGCGCCCGCCATTGGCCTATTTCTGGCCAATGGCCTTAAGCACGCGATCAAGGCTTTTGCCCTGGACCGAGGTGGCCGGTGCGTTCTTGACTGCATTATAGTAACCCTCTGGATCATAGGTGGGTATCCCCAGATTTAGATGCTCAACCGTTAATAAACCCATAGAGGCCAAAAGCGAATAAAGTGCTACTTGCAGCCGGGCTTCGGCCGAGGCGCGATCAGAACGCGCCTCGCGCAGGTCTTGTTCGGCATCCAAAACGTCAAGCGTTGTGCTTGATCCCAGCTCGGCCTGATCGCGCGTCCCTTCATAAACCGCCACTGCCGCATCAATCTGCCGGTCAATCGCGGCGATCTGGGCGCGTGCCACTTCGATGCTGGACCAGGCATTCGACACGGCTTGGGTGATCGTGACGCCGGTGCGTGTCAGGGAGGCACGCGCGGCATCGCGCTGCGCGATGGTCTTGCGGTGCGCTGCCGAAAGCCTGCCGCCTGCATAGATGGTCTGAGACAGGCTCAGCGTGGCCGAACTGCTTGTGTCGCCGCTGTCATCTTCTTGCAATTGCACATTGGCACCCAGGGTCGGGCGCCGTTGGGCCACGGCCAATTCAACCTGAAGATCTGCCGCTTTTGCCTGATACTGGGCCTGAAGCACTGCGGGGTGCATACGTTGGGCAATGGATTGCGCCTCGGCAAAGCTTTTGGGCAAGGCGGGTGTCGGCGGAATGCTGGTCTGGCCGTCCGATTGATGGCCGATTTCGGCAAGATACGCGGCACGCGCAGCGGCCAGATCGCCGGTGGCAACCGCCAACTCTGCCCTTGCCGCGCCCAGACGGGCCTCGGCCTGCGATACATCAATCCGGGTTGCATCGCCCAGATTGAAGCGGTCCTGCGCCGCTCTGAGCTGCTCGCCGATAAGCCGCACGGATGTTTGGTTGATCGCAACGGTTTCCATGGCACGGCGCAAATCCATATAGGCCTGCACCGCCGCCAACAGAATGTTCTGCTCAACCCCGACCAAAGCCTGACGGGTGCCCAGAACCGATTGCTTGGCCACTTCGATGCCGATCTTGCTGCGCCCGAAATCATAAAGATCCCAGTCAAGGTTAAGCTTTGCCGCGGTCGTGGTGTTTTTGCCCAGCAGATTATCCGTGTGCTGGCTTTGCAGCACCCAAGAGATCACCGGTCGCAATGCCGAAACGGCGGTTGCGACATCCTCATCCGCCGCGCGCAACACCGCTTCGTTTTGGGACAGCAGATCAGAATTGCGATAGGCCGAAACCAGCGCATTTCCCAAGGTTTCGGCCTTTACGGCAGTTGTCGACATCAACAGCCCAAGGGCCGCAACCCTGAACAACGAAAGCCTCATAGATTTCTTTACAACGATCATTTGCCTTGCCTCTCATCACGTAGGGTCTTTGCCCTATCTATTATTCGTTCGTTCGGATCCGATGCCGATCCAGAGGCGCCGTGATCCGTCAGAGCGTAAACGCCGGTGCTGTCTCAAACCCCGGCAATACTGGTGCAGTCGCATTGAACGAGAAACGCCAGCTTACGGCGCCATCAGACTTGTGGCCAATACGGCACACCCCAAGCGCGCCATCCATGAAGATGGCCACGATCCGGCCACCGTCTTTCAACTGCGCCGCGACAGCTTCGGGCAGCCGTTCAATCGCGCCTTCGATGAGGATGCGGTCATAGGGGCCCTCTGCCGCAGCCCCCCCCGTCAAATCAGCCTGCCGCAAGGTGACATTATCCGCGCCCGTCGCGGCCAACCGCCCGGCCGCCGCTTCGGCCAGCGCCACAACCTCTTCCACGGCGATGACCGAACCTGCCATCCGCCCGATAATTGCCGCCGAATAGCCAAGCCCCGCGCCAAGGCAAAGCACCTTGTCAGCGGGCTGAATATCCAATGCATCCAGCATCTTGGCCAATGTGCGCGGCTCAAGAACCACACGCCCGCCACCAAGATCGGTGTTTTCCCCGACATAAGCC
>JBATTI010000237.1:0-5141 GCA_049670445.1 Albidovulum sp.
CCGCCGGAATTGACCCCAAACGCTCCATCCTGTTCAACCAAAGCCAGGTTTCGGCCCATGCCGAGCTGGGGTGGATTTTCAATTGCGTCGCCCGGCTTGGCTGGATGAACCGCATGACCCAGTTCAAGGACAAGGCCGGCAAGAACTCGGAAAACGCGAGCCTGGGGCTTTACGCCTATCCTGCGCTGATGGCCGCCGATATTCTGGTCTATCACGCCACCCATGTGCCGGTGGGCGAAGACCAAAAGCAGCATGTAGAGCTGACCCGCGATATCGCCGCCAAGTTCAATCACGACTTTGGGGTTGATTTCTTCCCCATTACCGAACCGGTGATCGAAGGGGCCGCCACCCGTGTCATGTCCCTGCGCGACGGGTCAAAGAAAATGTCAAAATCCGATCCGTCGGATGCCAGCCGCATCAATCTGACCGATGATGCCGATGCAATCGCGCAAAAGTTCCGCAAGGCCCGCACCGATGCCGAGCCTTTGCCCGATACTGTCGAGGCGCTGAAAGACCGGCCCGAGGCGCGCAATCTGGTCAATAT
The DNA here is from genome assembly GCA_049670445.1 of Albidovulum sp. Classification (GTDB taxonomy): domain Bacteria; phylum Pseudomonadota; class Alphaproteobacteria; order Rhodobacterales; family Rhodobacteraceae; genus TMP-24. The sequence continues at coordinate 545 of JBATTI010000237.1, forward strand.
CTACGCAGCCCTTTCAGATGAAACCCCGCAAGCCGTGGTCAGCCAATATGCAGGTCAGGGTTTTGGTACCTTCAAACCCGCATTGGCCGATCTGGCCGTGGCCCAACTGGCCCCGATCGCGGATGAGATGAAGCGCCTGATGGCCGACCCGGCCGAGATTGACCGGATCCTGGGCGACGGGGCCGACCGCGCCGATGCCATCGCCCAACCCATCCTTGCCCGCGCCCATGAGATCACCGGGATGATCCGCTCGCGCAGCGCAAGGGGATGATCCGCTCGCTTGCCAGAACCTTGCTGACCCTGGTTCTGGTGGGCTCGTTGAGTTTGACGGGGGTTTCGGCCTGGCGGATTTCCCAAGATCCGTTGCTGCAGGCGCTGGTCGAACGCAGCGCGGCCGAAATCGTCGCGGCCAGCGACGCCGAGATGGCGCGCGCGGCCACGCCCGAACGTATTACCGAACGGTTGGAGGCGCGTTTGGCCGCCAAGCCGCGCAACTGGCTTGCCATCACCGCGGTTCAGGATGTGGCGGCCGAGCGCGGCACCGCCATAGCCCCCGATCTGGCCGCCCGGATCGCTGCCGCAAAGGCTGAAGACCACAGCCTTTTGGCCAGCGCGCGCGCCTGTGCGGCTTGCGCCATCAATCCGGCAAGTTGCGAATTATCGGCGGTTCTGCTTTGTCAGGCGCCGATGGTGCTGACCCCGCTTGGCGATCTGGCCGGGGTCACTATCGAAACCGGCCACTATATCTCGGGGGCAGAGATCGACCGCGTCAATCTTGCCCTGTCATTGGTCGGGCTTGCGGCGGCCGGGCTGGTGGTGGCCTCGGGCGGCACTTCGGCCACGGTCAAGGTCGGGGCCTCGACCGCCAAACTGGCGCGGCAGATGAAGCTTTTGTCGCCCAATATCCTGCGCCTGATGACAGAGGCCGCCGAAACCGGAATCGACTGGGCCCGCGTCAGTGCGGCACGCAGCACCGATGCGCTGATGGCGGCGCTGAACCCCAGGGTGGTCACACCGCTGGTCCGGGTGCTGAATGAAACCGGCCGGATCGCGGCGCGGCTTGATCTGACCGAAACCCTCCATATCCTGCGCTACATCGACGGGCCCGACGACGCCCGCCGTCTGGCCAATGCGGCAGAGGCTTTGGGGCCCAAAACCATCGGGCGGCTGGAAATCCTTGGCAAAAGCCGCTTCTTGCGCGCAACGCTCAAATATTCCGATACCGCCTGGGCGGTCCTGACCGGGCTTGTCGGGCTGTTTTATTCGCTGGCCGCACTTATCGGCTCGGCTTTGCATCACGGAGTGCTGCATATGCTGCGCAGCACCGCACGGCGTCGGCGGTCACCGCTGGCCTGACGGGGCGGCCCTGTGCGCTTATGCACCGAAGCCTTGCGCCCATTGCCCTTGTTGCAATGCGCGCCACCCCCCAAGATTGGCTGTATAGAATCGCAATTGAGGCCAGCCATGTCATTCGAAGCGCCGCCCGGCACCCAGATCGGTCACATCCACCTCAAGGTGGCCGACCTTGACCGTGCCATTTCCTTTTACCGCGACATTCTGGGGTTTCGTGTGACCCAGCGCTATGGGGCGCAGGCAGCGTTCCTGTCGGCGGGCGGATATCATCACCACATCGGCCTCAACACCTGGGAAAGCCGCGGTGGTCCGGCCCCTGCGCCCGGCACCACCGGGCTTTATCATACCGCGTTTCTCTATCCTTCGCGCCGCGATCTGGCGCGGGCGTTGCAATCGGTCGTCATGGCGGGCTGGCCCATTGACGGCGCCGCCGATCATGGCGTCAGCGAGGCGATCTATCTGCGCGACCCCGATGGAAATGGCGTCGAGATCTACCGCGACCGCGCCGAGGAGGAATGGCCACGCGCTGCGGATGGCGGACTTGAGATGGTCAACAAACACCTTGATCTGGACGCGCTTCTGGCAGAAGCCGAGGAGCCCATGCCAAGGGGCGTCGAGGGATAGATAAGCCCCCTTCACGGATTGCCGCCACGGATCGCCGCGCAGCAAGTTTCCGTTAACCAGTTATGGTTAATCTGACTGTGCATTAACAAGGCGCACGCCCCCGGGGATAATTTGGTCAGCATTACCTACAGTACCGTGCTTGGCGCAAGCATCCCGACATTCATGACCGGCATCACCGATCTTGCGATTGCCTGGATCAACGGGCAGCCGCATCTTTACGCGGCCACCCGCCCCGGCCCGGGCGCCGGATATGCGGCTTTCAACATCGCCAATGCCTCTGGCCCCGCCAGCCTTCTGGCCGTGCAAGGCTATTCTGCGCCGGTTGATCACAACACGACACCCGGCATTGCGGTCATTGCCAATGGCAGCGGCGGCACGCTGATTGCAGGTGGCCTCACCCCTTGGGGCTGGGCCAGTTACACATTGTCACCAAGCGGCAGTTTCGGCGCTGCCCTGAATTACCCGTTCATTATCAATCCAACTGCGGTCGAGGCGTTCAGTTCGGGCGGCAACAGCTATGTTTACCTCGCCGATGATCAGACCGGCTTGCCCCATGCCTACCTCTTGGGCGTTGGCGGCGGGCTGACCGGGCTTGCGGATCTGCCGCCATCGGCCGCCCCGGGGGCCCTGGTCGAGGATATGACAATCGCCGCCACCTCAGGCGGCAATTTCTTGCTGTCGGTCTCTGCGGGATCGAATGCGATCTATTCCTATGCCATCGCGGGCAACGGCAACCTGACCTATAGCGACGAACTGACCGTCGATTCAGGCGTTGGCATGTCGAAACCCACTGGGATTGAGACGGTGACACTGCACGGCACCACCTATGCCGTGGTCGCCGCTTCCCAAAGCTCTTCGCTTTCGGTGTTTGAACTGTTGCCCAGCGGCGCGTTTGTCGCGGTTGATCATGTCGTTGATAATCTGACCACCCGCTTTGCAGGTGCCACAGCCCTCAGCACGCTTCAGGTCGGGGACCGGGCCTATGTGCTGGTCGGCGGGTCGGATGATGGTGTCGATGTGATGACCATGCTGCCCGACGGTCGGCTTGTCCATTTGCTGACCATCCAAGATACCGCCGGCATGACGCTTGCCGATGTCACCTCGATCGCGGTGGCGAAAATCGGCGCGCGGGTTGAGGTATTCGTGGCCAGCGCCTCGGAACCCGGGATCACCCAGCTTGATCTTGATCTTGGCACCCAAGGCGTGTCGATCTACGGCGCGGCGGGTGTGCAGACCGGCAGCGCCAACAACGATCTGCTTTACGCGGGATCAAACACCACCACCATCTACGGCGGCGCGGGTGATGATATTCTGGTCGCCGGTGGCACCGCAGGTTCGGCCGTGCTTTACGGCGGGGCGGGGCGCGATATTTTCGTGCTTGGCAGCAGCCCCACCACGCTTCAGATCGCTGATTACGAAGTTGGGATCGACAGGCTGGATCTCACCTCATTCCTGTTGCTGCGCAACACCGGCCAGCTTGTCATCACCTCGACCGCTTCTGGTGCCGATATCACCTATCTGACCACGACCATTCACGTCGAAAGCGCCAGCGGCAACCCGATCGCGGCCAATGCTTTTGCGCAAAGCCAGCTTTTGCCGCTGACCCGGTTTTCGCCTGATGACACCGTCAATCAGATCATCGGAACCAGTGGCGACGACACGTTGATCGGCACTGCCGCTGACACCAGCATTCTGGGGCTTGATGGCAATGACAGCCTGGTCGGCAATAACGGTCGCGATACTTTGGCAGGTGGTGACGGGCATGATCACATCACCGGCGGCGCCGGCAATGATGAGATTTGGGGCGATGCCGGCAATGACAGCGCCACGGGCAACGCGGGCAATGACCTTGTATATGGCAACGACGGCGATGATGTGCTTTCGGGCGGGCTTGGCGCAGACACGCTATACGGCGGCATGGGCAACGATCTGCTAAGCGGTGATGATGACAACGACATCCTGCGGGGCGATCACGGCGATGATACGCTTTACGGCGGCGCGGGCATTGATCTTTTGTACGGCGGTGTTGACGATGATCTGATTGATGGCGGCGATGGCAACGACACCCTATGGGGCGAAGATGGCAATGACACGCTTTACGGCGGCGCGGGCATTGATGTTCTTTACGGCGGTGTTGGCAATGATCTGATTGATGGCGGCGATGGCAACGACACCCTATGGGGCGAACAAGGCAATGACACGCTTAACGGCGGCTTGGGCATTGATGTTCTTTACGGCGATATTGGCCATGATCTGATCGACGGCGGTGGCGGGAATGACACGTTGTGGGGTCAGGACGGCAATGACAGTCTTTTGGGCGGCGCCGGCAATGACACGCTTTACGGCGGTAACGGCGATGACGATCTGGCCGGTGGCGACGGCATTGACCAATTGGTAGCAGGCGCAGGCCGCGACACGCTTTCGGGCGGGGCGGGCAATGACACGTTATGGGGCGGCGCGGATGGCAATTATCTTGACGGCGGGGCCGACAGTGATCTGATCTATGGCGGCGCGGGCAATGACACCGCATTGGGCGGTGATGGCAATGACGTCATCTGGGGTGCGGCGGGCAATGATCGGCTTTTTGGTGGCCTGGGCGACGACGCCATAGCCGGGCAGC
>JBATTI010000238.1:0-3713 GCA_049670445.1 Albidovulum sp.
GCTATAAGGCGCGCGGTCTGACCCCGGTCTGCGCGGTGGAGCTTGAGTTTTTCTTGATCGACGATTCCGGCAAGAACCTGCAGGTCCCGACCTCGCCACGCTCCGGCAAGCGCCGCAAGGCGGCCGAGATCCTGTCGATCCGCGCATTGGATGCCTTCGATACCTTCTTCACCGATCTTTATGACGCCTGTGAAGAGATGGACATCCCTGCCGATACCGCCATTTCGGAATCCGGTCTTGGCCAGTTCGAAATCAACCTGATGCATTGCGACGACGCCTTGCGCGCCGCCGATGACGCATGGTTCTTCAAGATGCTGGTCAAGGGCCTTGCCCGCCGCCACGGCTTTGCGGCAAGCTTCATGGCCAAACCCTATCCGGAATATTCCGGCAACGGCCTGCACACGCATTTCTCGGTGCTTGACAAGGATGGCAACAACATCTTTTCGGACGGCGGGCCCAAGGGATCGCCGCTGCTTTTGAATGCCATCGCGGGCTGTATGGCGGCGATGCATGATTCCACCCTGATCTTCGCGCCCCATGCCAACAGCTATGACCGGCTGGTGCCGGATTCGCACGCCCCGAACGGCATTTGCTGGGCCTATGAGAACCGCACAGCCGCAATCCGCGTGCCCTCCGGAAGCCCGGTCGCCCGGCGCATCGAACACCGCGTCGCAGGCGGGGATGTGAACCCTTATCTTTTGCTTACCGCGCTTTTGGGCGCCGCCCTTGTCGGCATCGAGGATGAAATGACACCACCGCCGCCGATCTCGGGCAATGCCTATGCGCTTGATCTGCCGCTGATTCCCGACAACTGGGCCGAAGCCATTGATGTGTTTGAGAAAAGTGAGATCATACCGCGCATCTTCCCGGCCGAGCTGATCTCAAACATGGTCATGACCAAACGCCAGGAACTGCGCTACATGGAAGAACTCTCGCCGAATGAGCAGACCGAGATATACCTTGACACCGTGTGACCAGCCGACAAACCTGCCCGTGCCGCCTTTGTCCGGCGCGGGCCCCTGCAAAGCGACACAAGAACGAATGGACCCCTTATGTTGATCGGCATTCTTCAAACCGGCCAGGCGCCTGATGTCTTGCGTGACAAGACCGGCGATTACCCCGAGTTTTTTCGCCGTCTTCTGGCCAATCGCGGCTTCGAATTCCGCAGCTTTCACGTCGAGGCAATGCAATTTCCCGTCAGCGTGCATGATTGCGATGGCTGGCTTATCACCGGTTCGCGGCATGGCGCCTATGAAGATCATCCCTTCATTGCGCCTTTGGAAAATTTCATTCGCAAGGCGATTGCCGAAGAGGTGCCCATGGTCGGCATCTGCTTTGGCCATCAGATCATCGCTCAGGCCATGGGCGGCAAGGTCGAAAAATTCGCCGGCGGCTGGGCGGTCGGGGCGCAGGACTATGATTTTGACGGCGAAGAGGTGACGCTGAACGCCTGGCATCAGGATCAGGTGACCGAACGTCCCGAGGGCGCGGAACTTTGCGCCAGCAACGCATTTTGCGAAAACGCCGCGCTGGTTTACGGCGACAGCGCCTATACCATTCAGGCCCATCCCGAATATGATGACGAATTCATCGAAAACCTGATGACCCACCGCGGCAAGGGCCTTGTGCCCGATCAGGTCATGGCCGCCGCCGCCAAAAGATTTGGCGAGAAAAACTCCTCAGCGGCCATTGCCGGCAAGATCGCCGATTTCTTCACGAAGCCCCGCAACAAAACAGCAGTGTGACACATGTCCGATTGGACCGAACAACTCCCCGAAGCCGCCCGCGCCTATATTGCAAACCGTCGTCTGGACGAGGTTGAATGCCTTGTCTCCGACCTTGCCGGTGTGGCCAAAGGCAAGGCGATGCCCGCGTCGAAATTCGCACGTCAGACGCATTTCCTGCTGCCCAATTCGATCTTCGCCCAGACCATTACCGGCGATTACGCCGATATGCCCGACGGCGATGAATTTACCGAACCCGATATGATCCTGACCCCCGACTGGTCCACCGCCACCGCCGTTCCATGGACGGCGGACTGGACGCTTCAGGTCATTCATGACGTCAATGATCAGCAAGGCAATCCGGTGCCTTTGGCGCCGCGCAACGTGCTCAGACGCGTGGTGAAGCTTTTCAACGATCAGGGCTGGCAGCCGATCGTGGCACCTGAGATGGAATTTTTTCTGGTTGCCCGCAACATCGACCCCAATCAACCGATCATCCCGCCGATGGGCCGTTCGGGCCGCCGGGTGATGGCCAATCAGGCCTATTCGATGTCTGCGATTGATGAATATGGCAAGGTCATCGACGATATCTATGATTTCGCCGAAGCCCAGGGGTTTGAGATTGACGGCATCGTCCAGGAAGGCGGCGCGGGCCAGGTGGAGATCAACCTCAACCACGGCGATCCGGTCAATCTGGCGGATGAGGTGTTTTACTTCAAACGCCTGATCCGCGAAGCGGCCCTGCGCCACGATTGCTATGGCACCTTCATGGCCAAACCGATCGAGGGTGAGCCGGGTTCAGCCATGCATATCCATTCCTCGGTGGTCGATGCCAAGACCGGCAAAAATATCTTTTCGGATGCCAAGGGCAAGGAAACCCCCGAATTTCTGCACTTCATCGCGGGTATGCAGAACTATCTGCCCGCTGTGGTCGCCCTTATGGCGCCATATGTGAATTCCTACCGCCGCTATGTCCCGGATTTCGCCGCCCCGATCAACCTTGAATGGGGCCGCGACAACCGCACAACCGGCTTGAGGATTCCAATCTCCGAACCCAATGCACGGCGGCTTGAAAACCGTCTGCCGGGGATGGATTGCAACCCCTATCTGGGCATCGCGGCCACGCTGGTATGCGGCTATCTCGGTCTGATGGAAAAGAAAATGCCGCGCCCGGAGGCCAAGGGCAACGCCTACATCAATGCGGATGAGCTGCCGACAACCCTTGGCGACGCCCTTGATATCTTCTCTGAATGCGAACCGATCCGCGAAGCCCTGACACCAGAGTTCTGCGGTATCTATGAGGCCGTCAAACGCAACGAATACAAGGAATTCCTGCAAGTCATCAGCCCGTGGGAGCGTGAGCATCTTTTGCTTAACGTCTAAATCACCCCATGAACCTGCTTTACGCAAATGATCGGCCGGGTGAATACCCGCAAAGTTACTATGCCGCGACCGCCACCGATATCGGCCGTTTCGCCCCCCTCAAAGGGGCGACCCGCGCCGATGTCTGTATTATCGGCGGCGGCTTCACCGGCCTTTCGGCGGCACTGCACATGGCCGAGGCCGGCCTTGATGTGGTGCTGCTCGAGGCGCATCGCGTGGGCTTTGGCGCCTCGGGGCGTAACGGTGGGCAGGTAGGCTCGGGTCAGCGGCTTGGGCAGGATACCTTGGAAAAGATGCTGGGCCTTGATCACGCCCGCCAGCTTTGGGATCTGGCGCAGGAATCCAAGGCGATTGTCAAGGAACTGGTCACCAAACATGCAATGCCCTGCACCTTCCACCCCGGCGTCATGCATGCCTGTTTCACCGATAAAGAGGTGCGCCACAGCCACGACTATGCCGAGAAACTGGCCCGCGACTACGGCTATGATCAGATTGAACCCCTGAACGCCCAGGGGTTGCAGGATATCCTGCCCTCAAAACTCTATGTCGGTGGCGATCTTGACCGGGGTGCGGGGCATCTCCATCCGCTCAACTTCGCAATCGGGC
>JBATTI010000239.1:0-2464 GCA_049670445.1 Albidovulum sp.
GATAGATCGCAAAAGCCGACTCGAACCGGTCATCCATCAGATCGGGGTAGAAATCGGCGACCTGCTCGGCCAGCATCATGCCTTTGTAGATGATCGAGCGGCACGACAGCGAACAGATATACATCCCCGCAATCTGCGCAGCGGCGGCGGCCTTTTCGATCCGGCGGCGGATCACGTAAAGTTCGCGCTCAAAGGTTTCCTGATCGGTGCCTTTCGAGTTCTTGATCAAGATCTGCTCGATCTCGGGGCGTGTCGCATTGGCCTTTTCGCCAAGGCATTCGGTTTGCACCGGCACATGGCGCCAGCCATAGATGTAATAGCCCATGCGCAGAACTTCGGTTTCAACGATGGTCCGGCACCGTTCCTGGGCGCCAAAATCGGTGCGCGGCAAAAACACCTGACCGACGGCGATAAGCTTGTCCATGTCGGGTTCATGCCCGGTGCGGCGCACCTGATCGTAAAAGAACTTGACCGGAATTTGCACGTGAATACCCGCGCCGTCCCCGGTGCGGCCATCGGCATCAACCGCGCCCCGGTGCCAAACCGCCTTCAGCGCATCAATCCCGTGGCTGACAACCTTACGGCTGGGTTTGCCGTCGATTGAGACGACAAGGCCCACGCCGCAAGATGAATGTTCATCTTCGGCCCGATACAGGCCGTGCTCAGCCATCCATGCGCGCTTGGTTTCTTCTTCGCGGACCCAGGCATTGTCAAATTCGGTCATAGCGCATCTCCCTTGATATGGGCATTCTTGGCTTCATATTCGGCCCGTGTGGTCCGGCTGTGTCCGCCTTCAAGACGGATCGCGGCAAAGGCACGGTCGGTGTAAATCTCGCCGCGTAGCGGCCAGTCTTTGGCCGCGTCGAATAGGCCCGGCAAAAGATCATAGCGGCCCTCGGGGGCGTCGGTATCGCGGATCCACAGATGCGATCCGCATTTGGGGCAAAAGGCCCGTTCCGCAAAGGCCGAGGATTGATAAAGCGCGACATCGCCCGTGATGTTCACATCCACGGCGTCAAAAGAAAAAGACGGCCCCCCCGCCCAGCGCGTGCACATGCGGCAATGGCAAGCGCCAATGCGGGCGTCGCATTCCGCAACGGCCACGCGGACTGCGCCGCACAGGCAATGACCCTCGATCATTGTGCAGCCTCCTGGGCCTGTTGGTCGGCAAAGCTGACCGGTAGGGGCGCAAATGGCCGCGAGGCCTCGGTCATCATCATCTCGCAGCCGAACTGCGGCTTGGTTTCCAAAAACCCTGGCTCTCCGGGTTGGGCGAAGGTGACGGGGGTTGATGTGCTGTTGAAACGTTCGTCGAGGGCATTCGCGAATTCCTCTTCATCCGCAAAGAAAATCCGCCAGTCGCGGTTGATCAGTTGCGCGCCTTGGCGGCGGTGCAGATAGGTGCCGTCGCCCGCATATGTGGACAGATCAAAGCGGGTGCGTTCTAGCCGGATGCCATTGATCGTGACACTTTCGCCGGTCCGCTGATCATAGCCGACATAGCGGCGGACGTCGCCGTTTCTGTCGGAGGTGGTAAAGTCGAAGTCGTCGCGCCCGGTGTCCAACAGCGTGGTGAAAGAGGCCGGATCGGTTTCGCTCGCAAGGACGTCACGTTCGCCGGTGGCCAGATCATGGCTTTCCATCCAGCGGGTCTCGGCGTCGATGCGCGACATGTAATAGGGCCCTTCGGAATCGGCATAAACCGCCCATTGATCGCCTGCGGCATCAGCGTCGCATCTGTAGTGCTGCGATACCTGACAATCGCTGTGTTGAACCGTGACATAGGCAGTGCAGCCCTCGGGGGTGGTGAATTTTCCGGCAGCAAGGGTGGGGCTGGCCAAGGCCATGACCGGTATAAGGGCTATTACCCCACGTTGGATCTTGTCCAAGATCCATGACCCTTCGCGCAGGTGCGCGATTTTTTGTGCCGCGCCACTGTCGGGGCGGATGCCATATCGTGGTTTTTGTGAGCCGGTCATTCTGCCGCCACCTGCGTTGCGCCTTGCCCAAGATAGGCCAATATACTGTCTGCCGCCTCGCGCCCGTCGCGGATTGCCCAGACCACAAGGCTGGCACCGCGCACGATATCGCCCACGGCATAGACACCGGGAAGGCTTGTTGCATGGGTCTGGTATTCGGCCTTGATCGTGCCCCAAGGGGTCACCGGCAGATCCGGGTTGCCCCAAAGTGTCGGCAGATCTTCGGGTTCAAAGCCCAGCGCCTTGATCACCAGATCGGCAGGCTCCACCCAATCGGCGCCCTCGATCACTTCGGGCGATTGCCGCCCGGTCGCATCCGGCGCGCCAAGGCGCATCTTTTCCACGATCACGCCGTTTACCGAGTCATCGCCGGTAAAGCCCTTCGGGGCTGCAAGCCAGACGAACTCAACGCCCTCTTCTTCTGCGTTTTGCACCTCGCGCTGGCTACCGGGCATATTGGCGCGATCGCGGCGGTAGAGGCATTT
>JBATTI010000240.1:0-11251 GCA_049670445.1 Albidovulum sp.
GGTGATGCCGGGGCCATTGCTGCAGGTCGGTGCCCCGCATTGATTTGCCCCCGGCACGCGAAATTGCTGCAAAATCACGCGATATCATGAACATGTTGCCATATTCGCATCCCGGAGTGTAAGAGGCAAAGCCGTTTCGCCGCCCGGCTTGACACATGACCCACTCAAGCTAACATGTTAGTATGACGCCGATGAATGACGCTCTCTTGCAAGAAGTCCTGGATGCGCCGCCGGTGTTGCGCCCTTTGGATGATTTTTCCGGATCGCTTGCAAACAGGGTCTATCTTTCGCTGAAGCAAGCGATCCTGTCGCTTGCGTTGCGCCCCGGAGAGATCATTCGCAAACCAGAGATATGTGAGATTTTGGGCGTCTCACGCTCGCCCGTATCAGAGGCCGTGGCGCGGCTGGCAACAGAGGCGCTGGTTGATATCATCCCGCAGGCAGGCACTTTCGTTGCGCGGTTTTCGATGGATGAAATCCGCGAAGGGGCCTTTTTGCGTCAGGCGTTGGAACTGGCGGCTGTTGAGCGGGTGGCTGAAACCATCACCCAAGAGCAACTTATGCAGTTGCGCCGCAATCTGCGTGTGCAATCGGCATCGATCGACGACCATGATTTTGCAGGTTTTTACAAGCTTGATGCCGAAATGCATGAGATGATCTTGTCCTTCACCGGCTTTCGTCGTCTGGCCAGTCTTGCCGATACCTCTTGGGTGCATGTGAACCGCGCGCGGCAATTGATCTTGCCCGCCCCGGGGCGGGTCGAGGCTACCCTTTTGGAACACCAAGCGATTTTCGCGGCACTTGAGGCGCGCGACCCCGTCCGGGCGCGCGAAGCCACGCGCCATCACCTAGGCCAGCTTGTCACCGTACTTGAGCCGCTGGTTGAACGACGCCCTGACCTTTTTGCACCGGGCTAGACGCCCTGAAAGGCCGCTATGCACGCATTGCCCAACCGCCCTCGTTATGCCGCAAGGCTGAATGCTTTCAAGCTGGGGCTGGCCGGCAAACCGGGTGCCGCGGAAATGATTGCGCGGGCGGGGCAGGTGGCGGGCCTTGATGCCGCCGACCTGAACTATCCCGATCATTTCGATCACCACAGCCCGGCAGAGCTTTCAGACTTGCTGGCCGCTCAGGGCATGGCGCTTAACGGTCTTGCGATGCGCTATTATACTCACCCCGGCTTTCGCCTTGGTGCCTTCACCAACCCCGATCCCAAGACCCGGCGCGCAGCCATTGACCAGACCAAGCGCGGGCTTGATGCCTTGGCCGAAATGGGCGGGCAGATCATGACCCTTTGGTTGGGCCAGGACGGGGTCGATTATTCGTTTCAGGGCGATTTTGACCAGATGTGGGGCGATACGGTCGCGGCTTTGGCCGAAGTGGCAGACCACAATTCCAGCCTTGATATCGCGGTGGAATATAAGCCCAATGAACCGCGCGCCTTCGCGCTACTGCCCGATGTCGGCACCACATTGCTTGCGATCAAAGAGGCGGGCCGTGCCAATATCGGCGTCACCCTTGATTTCGCCCATGTGCTTTATGCGGGCGAAATCCCGGCCCAAACGGCGCGGCTGATCGCCCGACATGCGCGGATCATGGGCGTGCATCTGAATGACGGCTACGGCAAGCGCGATGACGGGTTGATGGTGGGCTCTGTCCATCCGGTGCAAACGGTTGAATTATTGGTGGAACTGACGCGTATCGGCTATGATGGGGTGATCTATTTCGACACCTTCCCCGATCACGGCGGGCTTGATCCGGTGGCCGAAGCCGCAACCAATATCGCCATGACCGACCGTTTGCGCGCGGTGGCGGCCGCGCTGGTGGGGCATGCCGGGCTGGCCGATGCCATCGCGCGCCAGGACGCAACCCAAAGCCTGCGCATCGTGGCGGATCATCTTTACGGCCCCCCGGCATGAGCATCTTTGTCTGCGGTGCATTGCATCTGGATGTGATCGTCTCGGCCCCGCGCCTGCCGCGCCTGGATGAGACATTGGTAGGGCAGGATGTGCGCTATGCATTGGGCGGCAAGGGCGGCAATCAAGCGGTGATGGCCGCGCATCTGGGCGCCAAGGTGGCGATGGCGGGTGCGATTGGCGATGATCGTTTCGGGGAAGATCTTCTGGCCAGCCTTGCCAATGCTGGCGTCGATGCGGCCCCTGTTCAGCGCCTGTCGGGCCCCTCGGGGATGAGCGTGGCAATCTTGGACCTTGAAGGAAATTACGGCGCTGTGATCGTCTCGGCGGCCAATCTGGCGTTGGATCCCGCTGTCATGAACCTGCCAAAAGACACGCGTATCTTGTTGCTTCAAAACGAAATACCCGAGGCGGTCAACCTTGCCCTTGCGCGCCTTGCCCGCGCGCTTGGTGCAAAGGTGGTGTTCAACGCGGCCCCCGCGCGCAGCATTGCGCCCGCTCTGCTTGCGCTGACAGATATCCTTGTCGTGAACCGGGTTGAGGCGCTGGACCTGACCGGCAACAACGACCCGGCCCGGGCTTTGGGCGAACTGGCCAAGCTTGGCCCGGCGCAAGTTATCATCACCCTTGGGGCGGATGGGTTGGTGATGCTTGAAGATGGTCGGATCAGCCATCACCCCGGCCATGAAGTTGATGCCCTCTCGACCCATGGTGCGGGGGATGGGTTTTTGGGGGCGCTGGCCGTGGCGCTTGATGGCGGTGCCACTTTGCAGGATGCGGCGTCTTTCGCACAGGCCGCTGCCGCCTTACATGTTTCAACCCCGCCCGAAAACCGCGCGGCGATCACCGCCGATCAGGTGCGGGCCTATCCAAGCCCGTAAAATTCCGCCGCCGTGCCGCCGTAAATACGGGCCTTGTCGGCAGCGCCCAGATGCGCCGTCAACTCTTGCGCGGCGGCGCGCCAATCGCCGTAGCTGGCCCGCAATTGGCACACCGGCCAGTCTGACCCCCACATCACCCGTTCCGCCCCGAAAACCCGGAAGATGTGATCGGCATAGGGGCGCAGATCCTCAACCGACCAACCCGCATTTGCCTCGGTCACCAGCGCCGAGAATTTGCAATAGGCGCCGGTCTCATCCGCGATCCGCGCCATACCGTCCGCCCAGTGGGCGAAGCTTTCGGGGGTCTGTTTGGCGATATCGGGCTTCATGCAATGATCAATGACGACCCGCATATCGGGGTGCCGCTTCAAGATGGTCAGGAAATTCGCCAGATGCCGCGGAAAGCCCAAAGCATCGAATGTCAGCCCCAGATCCGCCACCGCACGAAACCCCCATTGGATATCCTCGCGCAGCATCCAGTCATCGTCGGGGATATCCTGGATCATCGGGCGCAGACCCTTGAACTTCGGATGCCCCGCCAGCCGCTTCAACTCTGCCTTGTCGGCTGGTTGTTCAAAATCCACCCAGCCAACGACACCGGCGACAAAATCGCAGCCATCGGCCATGCCCAGCATATATTCGCTTTCCGCCACCGAGGCAGCCGCCTGGACCAGGATCGTTGCATCAATGCCCTCAGCCGCCAAAAGCGGTGCCAGATCCGAGGGGCGGTAGCTGCGGTCAAGCACCCTATCGCCCTTTGGCATCCAGAAGTAATCACCGCGTGCGGGGTTCCAAAAGTGATGATGGGCGTCAATCTGCATGGCTCAGATCTGGGCGCTGATTGGCGCATCGGGGCGCATCAGGCCTTCGGCCTTAAGGGCGATCCACAGGGCGGGCGGGATCTTGGCCGAAGCCGCATCCAGATTGGCGGCCATCTCGGCGACCGACTGCCCGCCCGGGATCACCGACAAGACCGCCGGGTGGCACAGCGGAAACTGGAAGGCGGCATCAACCATCCGCACCCCATGGGCCTTGCAGATCGACTCAATCCGGGCGACGCGGTCCAAAATAGCTTGCGGTGCGGGGTCGTAATTGTAAAAGGCCCCGGGTTTCGGCCCGGTGGCCAGGATCCCCGAATTATAGGGGCCACCGATGATGATCCCGATGCCGCGCGCCTCGGCCATCGGCAGAAAACTGGTCAGCGCCTCTTGTTCCAGCAAGGTGTAGCGCCCGGCCAGCAAAAAAAGATCGAAATCCCCGCGTTCGGTAAGCCATTGGCAAGATTGCCATTCATTGACGCCCGCACCAAAGGCGCGGATCACGCCCTGATCGCGCAAGGCCAAAAGGGCTTTGTAGCCGCCTCCCATCAACTCAGACAGCTTTGCATCCAGCCTGGCCTGGCTGCCAAGGTTGAAGACATCCAGATCATGGGCATAAAGCACGTCAATCCGATTTGTCCCCAGCCGTTCAAGCGAAAACTCGATCGAACGCATCACCCCGTCATAGCTGTAATCAAGAACCTCGCGTCGGGCCGGTACTTCGAACCATTTGCCAATGCCGTCACGCGCGTCGGGCGTGCAGGCCTGCAAAAGTCGCCCGATCTTGGTCGAAAGCACGTAAGCATCGCGCGGCTTGTCGCGCAAAAACCGGTTAAGCCGGGTTTCTGACAGGCCAAGCCCGTAAAGCGGTGCGGTGTCATAATAGCGCACGCCCGCTGCCCAAGCATAAGTCAAGATCGCATGGGCCTCATCGTCGGTTATCGCGCGGTACAGGTTGCCAAGCGGCGCTGTGCCAAAGCCCAGCTCGGTGAAGGTCAGGGGTCCTTTGCCGCCTCGGTCCCAACTTCTGGTCTTGAGTTGCATAAAGCCCTCCGTGCCGACTAACATGCTAGTATGATTCATTATGACGCCCCGGATCGCAAGGGGGGAGGGGGGCAAAATCGCAAACTCGGCAGGAAAGTTCGCAAAGACATTTGGGCCGGGCAAGCCGGTGATTGGCATGGTGCATTTTGGCGCGTTGCCGGGCACGCCGCTTTATGATGCGGATGCGGGGCTGCAGGGCCTGATAGACGGCGCCCGTGCGGACCTTCTGGCGCTGCAAAACGCCGGGTTCGATGCGGTCATGTTCGGCAATGAAAATGACCGGCCTTACGAATTCAACGTGGATACCGCCTCAACCGCGACCATGGCCTTTGTCATTGGCCAGTTGCGCGGGCAAATCACCGTGCCATTCGGGATCAATGTCTTATGGGATCCGAAAAGCTCGGTCGCGCTTGCCGCAGCCACCGGGGCAGGGTTTGTCCGAGAGATTTTTACCGGCACCTATGCCAGCGACATGGGGCCGTGGAACCCCGATGCGGGGGCCGCATTGCGCTATGCGGGTCGTCTGGGGCGCAATGATCTGGCGATGCTTTACAATATCTCCGCCGAATTTGCCCATAGCCTTGATCGCCGCCCCTTGGCCGACCGGGCCCGCAGTGCGGTGTTTTCCTCAATCCCCGATGCAGTGCTGGTTTCGGGCCAGATCACGGGCGAGGCGGCCGAAATGGCGGATCTTGAGGCCGTGAAAAAGGCGCTGCCCGATACGCCGGTTCTTGCCAATACCGGGGTCAAACACGCAACCATCGCCGATGTGTTGCATGTGGCCGATGGCTGTATCGTCGGATCGGCGCTTAAGGTTGACGGCCATACATGGAATGCCATCGACCCGGCCCGCGCGGATGATTTCATGGCGCTTGCCCGCGCCGCTCGTGGGGGGCGGTGATGAAGGACCGGTTGCACCAGAACCTCTGCGATCTGATGCTGACCCCCGGCCTCTCGGGGCATGAGGAACGCGTGGCGGCCCTTATTCGCGCCCGCTTGCCCGATACAACGCCCGCGCCGCGCATTGACCGCATGGGCAACCTTGTTCTTAGCCTTCAGGGCGATGCCAAGCGCCCCTCGGTGATGCTTTTCACCCATATGGATCAGCTTGGCTTCTTCGTGCGCAAGATCGAGGTGGATGGTCTGATCCGGGTGGAGCGTATGGGCGGCGTGCCCGAACGCGCCCTGGCCGCACAGCCAGTCCTGTTATGTGTGGGCGAGGGGCGCGATGTGGCGGGGATCATCACCAACAAATCCCATCACGCGACCACGCCTGATGAGAAGTTTCAGGTTCTCAAAACGGCTGAGATCATCATAGACACCGGTCACGGCTCCAAAGCGGCGGTTGAGGCGGCCGGTATCCGTATCGGCACCCCGGTTGTCTATCAGCCGCGCGTGCTGCCCCTTGCCAATGGCCGGATCGCGGGTACTTCGGTTGATGACCGCGCCGGATGTGCTGTGCTGATCGAGGTGGCCCATGCCCTGGCCAAAGCAGGCCCCAACCGCCCGACCGTTCATCTGGTTTTTTCGGTTCAGGAAGAATTCAACCTGCGCGGGGCGCTAACCGCAGCACAGGCCCTTAAACCCGATATCGCCATCCAGATTGATCTGATGCTGGCCTGTGACACGCCTGACATGGCAGATCGCGGGGAAATGGCGTTGGGTGCGGGCCCCGGCATCAGCCTTTATTCCTTCCACGGGCGCGGCACTTTGAACGGCGTCATCCCGCATCCCGCACTGGTGCGGCTCTTTGAAGATACGGCTGCGGCCGAGGCGATACCCTTGCAACGATCTGCCCAGGTCGGCGTGCTGACCGATCTGTCTTATGTGCAATTGGTGGGCGAGGGCGTGGCCTCTGTCGATCTGGGCTTTCCGATGCGGTATTCCCATTCGGCGCTGGAATGCTGCGATCTGGCGGATTTGCACGCCCTGACCAGCCTCCTTCTGGCGGCCGTGCCCCGCATCGGGGCTGATTTTCCGCTGAACCGGGGGTAGGATGGCCTATACACTTGGCGTCGATATCGGCACGTTTGAATCAAAGGGGGTATTGGTCGATGCGGCTGGCCGTATCGTGGCGCAAGCCGCGCGACCGCATCAGATGATCGTGCCGCAGCCCGGCTGGGCCGAACATCGGGCCGAGGAAGATTGGTGGGGTGACTTTACCTTCATTACCAAAGACTTGCTCGCGAAATCTGGGGTGGATCCAAAGGAAATCAAGGCCATTGCCACCTC
The DNA here is from genome assembly GCA_049670445.1 of Albidovulum sp. GTDB lineage: Bacteria > Pseudomonadota > Alphaproteobacteria > Rhodobacterales > Rhodobacteraceae > TMP-24. Next base: position 6,892 of record JBATTI010000240.1, read on the forward strand.
GGCCATCGGCCCTTGCATGTTGCCGCTTGATGCGGCCGGCAAGCCCTTGATGAACGGCATTCTTTACGGCGTTGATACCCGCGCCCATGCCGAGATTGCCGATCTTGATGATCGGATCGGCGCCGATACGATCCTAAAGCGTTGCGGCAATGCGCTGACGTCGCAATCGGTCGGGCCGAAAATCCTGTGGCTGCGGCGCAACCGCCCAGAGATCTGGAAAAATACTGTAAAAATAGTTACTTCCACCACGTACCTGACCTTCCGCCTGACCGGCGAATATGCGATTGACCATTATACCGCCTCCAGCTTTTCGCCGCTTTATGACATCGCGCGCCAAAATTGGTGCTTTGACCTTGCCGATATCTGCGCGCCCGAAGCCTTGCCGCGTCTTATGTGGTCAACCGAGATTGCGGGCCATGTCACCGCGCGCGCCGCCGCCGAGACCGGCCTTGCCATTGGCACGCCCGTCACTTGCGGCACGATTGATGCGGCGGCAGAGGCGGTCAGCGTTGGTGCGGCGGTGCCGGGCGACATGATGATGATGTATGGCTCGACGATTTTCATTATCCTGATCACGCCCAAACGCCTGTCGGACCCACGGCTTTGGCACGCGCCATGGCTTTATCCGGGCAGCCATGCGGCAATGGCCGGGCTTGCGACCTCTGGCACGCTGACCCATTGGTTTCGCGATCAATTCGCCCGCGATCTGCCAAAAGAGCAGGCCTTTGCCACCCTTGCGGCCGAGGCCGAAACCTCACCTCCCGGGGCCAAGGGGTTGATCTGCTTGCCCTATTTCTCGGGCGAGCGCACGCCTTTGCACGATACCCATGCCAAAGGGGCCTTCTTTGGCCTCAACCTGACGCATGATCGCGGCGATATGTTCCGCGCGGTTCTGGAAGGGATTGCAAGTGCCACACGCCATGTGACCGATACGTTCGCCGCGGCTGGCAGCCCGCCTGCGCGTGTGTTGGCCGTGGGCGGCGGCACCAAGAACCAGCTTTGGCTGCAGGCCACGTCCGATCTGACCGGATGCGATCAGATCGTGGCCAAGATTACCAGTGGCGCCTCTTACGGTAATGCCTTCCTTGCGGCCCTTGCCATGGACCGCGTGGTGCCAGGTGACATTGCGCAGTGGAATCCTGCCGCCAAAACCATCCGTGCCACCGAGGTTCCGGCCTACCAGCACCAATACCCTTTGTTTCGCCGCCTTTACGAGCAGACGAAAGACATCGCAGCCCTCTTGGGGCGATAAACCCGGGCCGCTTTTCTTATCCGCCGACCCGCACGGTGTTAACCGCGCATTAACCATCTTGGGCAGATGCTGTGGCCTGGCGTGTGGCGGCAATTGGGTTGCACAGGAAATGGGAAAACCGATGAATATCAACAGTATTGCGGGCGGTTCATGCCTCAAGAACCTGGCCTGCCTTGGGTTTTTGGCGCTGCTGGCCGCTTGCGGTGCCTCTCCGGCTCCGCAGTTTTTCGGCGCGACACGAACCGAAGTGACGAAAGGCGGCATCAATTTCGTGGTGTTCCAAAAAGAGGATCATGCCGAGGTTGTTCGTTTGGGCTACCTCACGCGCGCCCAGCGGGCTCCGGTGCAAGGGCTGATGGCCGAAGCGGTTGAAGAGGCCACAGGCTGCGCTGTCAGGCCAGGCTCGATGGTGACCGGATTGCCGGGCGACACCGGCGAGGCGCGGGTCAGACTGGACTGCTAGGCGGGTTCCCCGGGGTCTTCGACCAGCCTCGGGCCGGGATCTTTGCCCTTTGGAGGCAAGACGGCTTCAGGTCAGAAATGCGCGGATCGCCGCCTCGAACTCTCGCGGTTTTTCGGCGTGAAGCCAATGACCGGCGCCGGGGATTTTTGCCATGATCGCGGCGGGGAACAATGCCTTGATGGTCGCGCGGTGCTCCGCGAGGACATAGTCGGAAAGGGCGCCGGTCAAGAACAGGCTTGGACCATCAAACCGCCCCTGCGTGTCGGGCCAGCCGGTGATGCGCGCCATCTCGGCGTCAAGCACATCAAGGTTCAGCCGCCAGCGCGGTGGTTCGGACTTGAGGTCAAGGGATTGCAGCAAGAAGGCGCGGGTCCCGTCTTCGGGTACGCCGCTGGCCAGCAGCCGGTTCGCATCCAGCCGGCTGGTAAGGCCCGCCAGATCCAACCCGCGCATCGCCGTGATCAGATGGTTGAGCGAATGATCGTAAGCGACCGGGGCGATGTCGGCGACAATCAGCCGGTTGACCAATTCAGGGTGAAGCAGCGCAAGCATCATCGCAGCCTTGCCGCCCATTGAATGGCCAAGGAGATCCATCTGCCGATGATCCGCGCCAATGACTGCCGCCAGATCGGCGGCCAGTGATGGATAATCGTGTATTTCCGACCAAAAGCTATCGCCGTGATTGCGCATATCGACCAGAGTAACGCGCCGGTCATCCGCCAAACGCCGCGCGATAGCCCCCCAGTTGCGCGCCGAGCCAAAGAGGCCATGCGCGATCAATAGCGGCGGCTTGCCGGAATCGTTGCCAAATGTCGTCAGGTTAAGCATGCACATTCCTAACTTCTGCCCTCGGGTCTTTCCAGCCCGGATCGCTGCGGCTATGCTGCTAAACGGGAGTGACATGAGTATTTCAGTGCAGCAAATGGCCGATCGCGTGGCCGAGTTGATGGAAGCGCGGCTGCGGATCAAGGGCGATAGCCTGAACGCCAAGCTCAGGCGCGGGCGACGGTTTTTGCCGCGCCGGGTGTTGACCGGGGCCCAGTATCTGGCGCAATCGGCGGAACAGGCCCAGGTGCCGCGCTTGCAATCGCAGCTGGACCCAGAGAAAATCGCCTTGGCCTATGACACTTGTGTGCGCTACCTCAAACCCTTGGGGTTCGGTGCGCGGCGGCGCGCGCTTTTGCTGCAATTCGCAACCTCATTGGCGCTGACTTTGCTGGTCACGGCCGGGCTTTTGATCGGCGTGTTGATTTGGCGCGGATATATCTGAGCGGCCAGATGGCGGCCTTTGGCTGCGGGCAGTTTTCTTTTTGGAATGCTGCCGTTTCGGCTTTACAATCGGAATTTTGTTGATTTACGCCCCAAAACGCGGCATATCAGCGATTGCGACGTTACCATTATCGACCACTGTCTCCGTCTACGGCCCAGTCTATCGATTCTGCACTGACAGCGCCAAGCCGCCGCATGTTGCGGGCGGGTCAAGACAGGAGACTACACGATGGCCACTGGCTCCGTGAAATGGTTCAACGCCACCAAAGGTTTCGGCTTTATTGCCCCCGATGGCGGTTCAAAGGACGTTTTCGTTCACATCACCGCTCTTGAGCGCGCGGGTCTTCGCGAGTTGCAAGACGGTCAAAAGGTGACCTTCGATATCGAAGCTGGCCGTGATGGCCGCGAGTCGGCTACCAACCTCGCGCTGGCCTGATTTCAGGTCCTGATCGAATTTAGACGGGCAGGGTGAAAACCTTGCCCGTTTGCTTTTCACGGCCGTTTTCACAGTGAAAATTTTCGTAACTGCCTGAATATACTGAAGACTATTTCCTCTGTTAACCAGATCTTAATGGGTTCACTGCCAAAGAAACCGGCGGCGGCGGCGTCAATGCAGGCGGGCCTGAACCAAATAGCCCTCAACCGTTTCTTCGCCCAAAGCCCTTAGCGCCTCAAGCCGGTGCAAGCCTTCGATCAGCACGAAATTCTCGCCATCGGCCCGGACCCGGATCGGGGTTTGCTGACCCTCTTCCAATATGCTTTCGGCAAGCTCTGCGACCTTGGCCGCATCAAGCGTCTTGGCGCGTTTGGCCGGCACCCGGATACGGGCAATGGGGAAGGCGGTTTTGATCAGCATGGCGGCTTTCGGCTTGGGTCGGTGAAGCCTAGCACAATGCGGAGGGAGGGGAAGGGGCCTTGTCCCGGAACGGCAATGGCGGCTTTTGGCCTACCTACATGCGATCGCGCGAGATGAGGCGTCGGGCAGCGGCAGGCCACCTTGTTCCGGGCGAAGAGGCCCAGAGCCCTCAGATGGCCGGTTTGAGCCCAAAGCGAGCGAAGGTTGAATGAACAACCGGCGACCGCTTTGGAGATCGACTGCCAAGGCCGCCCGGGTCTATGCCCCGCGTGCGTTGCTCATCTGATCGAGCCGTTCGGCGAAAGCGCGCTCCGCGATACCCTCAGCCAATGCGCGCCGAAAGAAGGCGGCTTGGGTTTCCGGGGCAAGGCCGTTTGTCGGCGGATCGCGATCCAGGTTTGTCGGGAACGAGTAGCCTTCCGCGGTCGCAGCGATTGCCGCGGACAATTCGGCGGCGCTGAGCCTGTTTTCCTGCTTGGCCCGAAACGCGTGCGGGTAAAGCAGTTTGCACATTCTGTCC
>JBATTI010000241.1:0-1651 GCA_049670445.1 Albidovulum sp.
GGGCCTGCCCGCCGCCGACGGAGAGGTTTTGGCCAAAGATACGACCTTGCAGTTATATATTCGCGACCGCGCCGCTTCCATCAGCTTTCCGGGCCGCGCCTATATACTGCCGCGCGCCGCCCAAAGCGGGATCCCGGTGCAAACTGTCAATACCGCCAAGCTTGACCTCACCTTGCAACGGGTCTCGGACCGTAATCTTGTGCGCGCGATGGTCGAGGATTACCTTGCCCGGCCGTTGGACTACTACACTGCCGAATATTTCAACGGTCAGTTCGCCGAAGAGGTTTGGCGCGGCGCGGCTGATATGGCCAATGCCGAACCCAACCGCGATGTCACCACCCGGTTGCCGCTTGACGCGGTGCTGCAAGATCTGGGCCCCGGCATCTATATGCTGCAAGCCGCAATTCCGGGGGCTGACCCCGAACAAACCCCGCCCGGCACCCAATGGTTCGTGATCTCTGATCTGGGGCTGACCAGCATGTCGGGCACCGATGGGCTGCATCTGTTCGTGCGCGGCCTTGGCGATGCGCGGGCCAGACCCGGCGTCAAAGCCACGCTATTGTCGCGCGCCAATTCGGTGATCGGCACGGCCATGACCGATGATCAGGGCTACGCACATTTCGCCCCGGCCATGGTTGCGGGCAAAGGCAGTTCAGCCCCGGCGATGATTACCATCGAGGCGGGCGAAGATTTTTCCTTCCTGTCGCTGACCGATCCTGAATTTGATCTTTCGGATCGCGGGGTTAGTGGCCGTACGGCGGCCCCGGCCATTGACGTGTTTTTGACCACCGACCGTGGTGCCTATCGCGCCGGCGAAACCCTTAACGCCACGGTCCTGGCCCGCGACCCCAATGTCAAAGCCATCAACGGTCTGCCGCTGACCGCGCGTCTGATCCGCCCCGATGGGGTGGAATATAACCGGGTCTTGGCTGCTGACGGCGGTGGCGGCGGGCGGGCTTTGTCACTGCCCATCGGGGCCGGCGCTCCGCGCGGCACATGGCGGATAGAGGTGTTTGCTGAAGAAAAAGGCCCAACGCTTGCCTCGCAATCCTTCCTTGTCGAAGATTTCTTGCCCGAACGGATCGACTTTACCCTTGCAGCCCCCGAAGGTCCGTTGCGCCTGTCCGATGCCCCGGAAATCTCCATCTCGGCGCGCTACCTTTTTGGCGCCCCGGGGGCAGATCTGCCGATCGAGGGGGATTACCGCATATCCGCCGCCGACAGGCTCGCCGCATTCCCCGGCTACGAATTTGGCAAATATGATGACGCCTTCTCCCCCTATTACGACAGCCTTTCCGACCCGGGGCAAACCGATGCCGAAGGCAATGGCACGGCGCGCCTTATCCTCCCCGATCTTGGCCCAGCCGCCAACCGCCCGCTGACGGCCCGCGTGGCCCTTCGCCTTGCCGAAGGTTCAGGTCGCCCGGTTGAACGCAGCATTGAACGCATAATCTTGCCTGACACTCCGGTCATCGGCATCAAACCGGCCTTCAAGGACGGCGCTGTTGCCGAAAATACCGAGGCACGCTTTGATCTGATCGCCGTCGGCCCGGATGGGCAGGCCACTTCCCGCGCTGTTCATTGGCGGCTTAACCGGCTGGAAACCCATTACCAGTGGTACGCACTTTATGGCCAATGGAACTGGGATGTC
>JBATTI010000242.1:0-3870 GCA_049670445.1 Albidovulum sp.
GGCGCTCTTCGCGGCCCAAGCGAGGACGCCTGTCAGGGCGGACGAGCGCTTGCAGAAAGGGGGTCAACTGTGATCATCAACCACCCACTTCTTGGCCCCCGCGATTCGCAGGAATTCACCTATCTGGGTGATGCAAATCTGATCAATCGCCCCGATTGGCAGGCCGAAGGCGCGCTCGAAACCTTCACCGAGTATCTCTATCTGCGCGACAACCCGGCGGGGCTGCACCGCGAGCTTTGGTATCACGAACAAGGTGATCGCAGCTGGCTTGTAGTGACCCGCAACACCGTCACGCATGAAATTTCTTCGGTAGAACTGGCCCGCGACGTGGCCCGCAAAGAGGGGCGCAGCAAATGAGCCAGATCAACCGTTTGCAGGGCGGCCAGATTGACCGGGCCAAGACCCTCAACTTTCGTTTCGACGGCGCCTCTTATCAGGGCCACCCCGGCGATACACTGGCATCGGCACTTTTGGCCAATGGCGTTAAGCTTATGGGCCGCAGTTTCAAATATCACCGCCCAAGGGGGCCGATCTCGGCCGGGTCGGAAGAACCCAACGCAATTGTCGAGATGCGCACGGGGGCACGCCGCGAACCAAACACCCGCGCCACCGTGGCCGAACTTTACGATGGGCTGGCGGCCGCAAGCCAGAACCGCTGGCCATCGCTCAAATTCGACGCGATGGGCGTGAACGATCTGTTGTCGCCGTTTTTCGCGGCAGGCTTTTACTACAAAACCTTCATGTGGCCGAAAGCCTTTTGGGAAAAGGTTTACGAGCCGATCATCCGCCGCGCAGCCGGTCTTGGCAGCCTGTCGGGGCAAGTCGATCCTGACGTCTACGACAAGGGCTTTTTGCACTGCGACCTGCTGATCATCGGTGCCGGGCCTGCCGGTCTTGCCGCCGCCCTGACCGCTGGCCGATCAGGTGCAAGGATCATCCTTGCCGATGAAGATTTCCGCATGGGCGGGCGTTTGAACGTTGAAACCTACGCGCTTGGCGATCAATCCGGCGCCGATTGGGCCGAAGCCGCAGTGGCCGAACTCTCCAGCATGCCCAATGTCCGGCTGATGACCCGCACCGCCGTGATCGGCACCTATGACCACGGCATCTATTCGGCGCATGAGCGTGTCGCAGACCACCTGGCCCAACCCGCCAAAGGTCAGCCGCGCCAGATCCTGTGGCGAATCTACACCAAGCGCGCGATCCTGTCCGCCGGTGCCACCGAACGCCCGATTGCCTTTGAAAACAACGACCGCCCCGGCATCATGATGGCTGGAGCCATGCGCAGTTATGCCAACCGCTGGGCGGTGACGCCGGGCCAGAATGTTGTGATCTTCACCAACAACGATGACGGTGCGCGCACCGCCGCCGATCTGATCGCCAAGGGCGTGACAGTGGCCGCCCTCGTTGACAGCCGCGCCGATGCGGCCCCTTTCAGCGGCGCTCAGCATCTGCGCGGTGCCGAAGTGACCGACAGCCGCGGGCGTCTGGGCGTCCATTCGGTCACCGTGCGCGGCCAGGACGGCCAGATCCGCACCATCCCATGCGATGCGGTCGGCGTGTCGGGCGGCTGGAATCCCAATGTCCATATGACCTGCCATCACCGCAACCGTCCGGTCTGGTCGGAAACACTTGCCGCCTTCACCCCCGGCCCCGATTGCCCGGTGGGCCTTCTGGTTGCCGGTGCCGCAGGCGGCGATCGTTCCACCGCCGGGGCGTTGACCTCAGGCGCGCAAAAGGCCGTGCAGGCTTTGGCCGATATCGGCGTTACCGCCAAAGCCGCCGATCTGCCGCAAGCCGAAGATGCGCCCGTCAACCTTATGCCCCTGTGGTACGTCCATTCTGGCAAGGGCCGCGCCTGGGTCGATCAGCAAAATGACGTCACGGTCAAGGATATCAAGCTGGCGCACCAGGAAAACTTCACATCCGTGGAACATATGAAGCGTTACACGACGCTTGGTATGGCCACCGATCAGGGCAAGACCTCAAACGTCACCGGCCTTGCGGTGATGGCCGAACTTACCGGCAAATCCATTCCCCAAACCGGCACAACCATCTACCGCCCCCCCTATACGCCGGTGCCGATTGCCGCCTATGCGGGCCGCTCCTCGGGGAAGAATTTCCGCCCTACCCGCCTGACACCCAGCCATAAATGGGCCGCCGAACAGGGTGCGGTCTTTGTCGAGGTGGGCATGTGGATGCGCGCCCAGTGGCTGCCGCGCGGCGGCGAAAGCCATTGGCGTCAGTCTGTCGACCGAGAGGTTCTGGCAACCCGCGCCTCTGTCGGCATCTGCGATGTGACCACTTTGGGCAAGATCGACGTGCAAGGCACGGATGCCGCCGAATTCCTCAACCGCATCTATGCCAATCCGTTTGGCAAACTTGCCGTGGGCAAGGTGCGCTATGGCCTCATGCTGCGCGAAGACGGTATTGCCATGGATGATGGCACAACGGCGCGTCTGGCCGATGATCACTTCATCACCACAACCACCACTGCCAATGCAGTCGGCGTCTACCGTCATATGGAGTTTTGCCGCCAATGCCTCTGGCCCGATCTTGACGTGCAGATCATTTCCACAACCGAGGCCTGGGCGCAGTTTTCCGTGGCAGGGCCCAATGCCCGCAAGCTTTTGCAAAAGATCGTCGATCCCGAACACGATATCTCGAACGAGGCCTTCCCCTATATGGGCTGCGGTGAGATCACGGTTTGCGGCGGCCTGCGCGCACGCCTTTTCCGCATCTCATTCTCGGGCGAGCTTGCCTATGAAATCGCGGTGCCGACCCGCTATGGCGACGGTTTGATCCGCGCCATGGTCAAGGCCGGACAGGAATTTGACGTGACCGTCTACGGAACCGAGGCACTGGGCGCCATGCGTATCGAAAAGGGCCATGCGGCGGGGAATGAGCTGAATGGCACCACAACGGCGCTGAACCTTGGTATGGGCGGCATGGTGTCGAAGAAGAAAGACAGCATCGGATCGACCCTGTCGGAACGCGAAGGCATGAACCAACCCGATGCGCTGGTTCTGGTGGGCTTCAAACCCGTGGACAAAGACAAACCGCTGGTGGCCGGATCGCATTTCATCAATGCCGGCGCCGAGGCGAATGCAGCCAATGATCAGGGCTATATGACCTCGGTCGCCTATTCGCCGCATATGGGCTGTTCCATCGCCCTTGGCTTTTTGAAAAACGGTGCTGCCCGCAAGGGCGAAACCCTGCGTGCCGTCAACCCGCTGAAAAACTCCGAAGTGATGGTGGAAGTTGTCAGCGCGCATTTCGTCGACCCAGAAGGAGAGCGTCTTCGTGCCTGATCATCAGCTAAAACCGCTTTGCGCCATGGGGGATTACACGCCCCGCGTCGATCAGCTGAACGGGCTGACGATCCGCGAAAACCCGGACCTTGCCATGGCTTCGGTATCGGCCCGCATGGGGCGCGCCGATGACGCCGCCAAGGCCATGAAAAAGCTGGGTAAATTCAACCTTCCGGGGCCTTCTGAAATGGCCGGCGCCGGGCCTTGGTCTGCCTTTTGGACCGGGCCTGACCAATGGATGGTGACCGCGCCCTTTGCCAGCCATGAAGATATCGTGGGCACCCTCAAGCCCGCATTCGCAGATGCCGCCTCGGTGACCGAACAAACCGATGGCTGGGTGCGGTTTGAGGTGGAAGGCACAAGGGTCTTGCAGGTGTTTGAGCGTTTATGCGCCCTTGATATCCACGCAATGACAGCAGGTCAGGCGAGCCGCACGGTGATTGAGCACTTGGGTTGTTTTGTCTTGTGCCATGCGGCGGGGCAGGCCTTCAGCGTGCTGACCATGCGCTCGGCCGCCGCCTCTTTGCACCACGCGCTGACGACAGCTTAAGGTCAATTG
>JBATTI010000243.1:0-3336 GCA_049670445.1 Albidovulum sp.
TGGTCGCCCCGTCCCAAAGTGTTTCGCATTGAAGGTAAGACCAAAAGCATCATCCAACGCGCCCAGATCTCTGATTTCAGGCCGCGTCAGTTGGTTCAGACTTAACGCGAAACGCTCTGGCCTGCGTCTTCCGCCAATCGCTTGCGGCGTCAATCTGCAACCGCATAATTCACTCTCCCACTTGCCCGCCTTGGGCGCGCAGCATTTCGCGGGCTCAGCCGACCCCCTCCCATTCCATGAAATCCGTTAAAAATTCCTTAACGGAAAATGCAAAACTATTTCTTATCAATATCTTACAAAAATTTTCACTGTGAAAATCACCCATTTTCACACCTCTCAGCCCGGCCTATACTCCTCCCATGCCCTATCTGTGCCGAGACTGTCTGAGCGCTTCTGAACCGGATTCAGATCCGGCACCGAAACGCTGCCCGAACTGCCGGTCACCGCGCATCCTTTCGCATCCTGAACTTTTCACCCTCTCCATCGCCCATATGGATTGCGATGCTTTTTATGCAAGCGTCGAGAAACGCGATAACCCCGCGATCCGCGACCAGCCCGTGATCGTCGGCGGGGCCCATCGCGGCGTGGTTTCAACCTGCTGCTACCTCGCCCGGATCAAGGGCGTGCGATCGGCGATGCCGATGTTCAAGGCCCTCAGACTTTGCCCCGAAGCCGTCGTCATCAAACCCCGCGGCGCCCATTACGCCGCCGTCTCGCGCCAGATCCGCGCGATCATGGATGATCTGACCCCGCAGATCGAACCCCTGTCGCTGGATGAGGCCTTCCTGGACCTCACCGGCACCGCCCGCCTGCACCACGCCCCCCCCGCCGTGATGCTGGCCCGGCTTTTGAAACGGATGGAGGATGAGATCGGCGTGTCCGGATCGATCGGCCTGTCGCATAACAAGTTCCTTGCCAAGATCGCTTCTGATCTTGATAAACCGCGCGGCTTTTCGGTGATTGGCCGCGCCGAGACTGGCGCCTTCTTGCGCGGCAAACCGGTGCGGATGATCTGGGGCGTGGGGGCGGCGATGCAGGCTTCGCTTGAACGCGCGGGCATTCGTGATTTCGACGATCTTCTGCGTTGGGATCGCAAGGATCTTGGCGCCAAATTCGGCAGCATGGGTGAACGTCTTTACCGGCTTGCCCGCGGCGAGGATAGCCGCCGGGTGAACCCGAGTGAAGCGATGAAATCGATCTCGGCGGAAACCACCTTTGACGAAGACACCGCCGACCGCGATCTTCTGGACGGCCATATCTGGCGACTGGCCGAGCGGGTGTCGGACCGCGCCAAGGCCAAGGATCTGGCGGGCCGGGTGGTGACACTCAAGCTCAGGCGCGCCGATTTCTCATTGCTGACCCGCCGCCACGCGCTGCGCGATGCCACGCAGATTGCCGACCGGCTTTACCACGCCGCCTCTGATTTGATGGCGGGCGTAGGTGAAAAAGGCCCCTACCGGTTGATCGGGGTTGGCCTGTCAGAGCTCGTCGCCGGGGCCAATGCCGATCTGACCGGTGATCTTCTTGACCCAGATGCCGTCAAGCGCGCCAAGGCTGAACGCGCCACGGATCAGATCCGTACCAAATTTGGCCGTGATGCCATCGTCAAGGGCCGTTCCCTGCGCTGAGATCACTCGGCCGCGAGTGAGGCCTGGTTACGGCCAATATCGACGATATCGGACCAAACCCTTTCCAGCCGTTGCTTGAAGTCCGAAAAATCGGCGCTTGGGCAGATCTTGTCTTCATCCATGTACAAGGCGCGGTCCATTTCAATCTGGACGGCATGCTGGTTATTGCCCGGCCGCCCATAAGCCTGGGTGATATAGGCACCCGCGAAAGGCGCGTTGCGCGCAACGATAAAGCCCTGCGCGCGGAAGGCATCTTCGACAAAATTCACAACATGGCTGGCCGCTGACGCGCCGTAACGATCGCCGACAACAATCTGCGGTCGGCGACCCGAATGGCTTGTCACGGCTTCCATCGCCTCATGCGGCATGGAATGGACATCGACCAAAATCGCCTCTCCAAACTGCTGACGGGATTCGTCCAAAAGGCCCTGCATCCGGTCATGATAGGGATGCCACCAATCGCGGATCCGTTTGCGCGCCTCATCCATCGGGATCTTGCCGCTGTAGATCGCCTTGCCGCCCGAAACCACGCGGGGGATGACGCCAAGGCCCGATACCACGCGCGGATTATGGCCAAAGGCCTGCACCCCCTCGACAACTGCGGGGTCAAGCTCATCAGCGCCACGGTTAAGGTCAAGATAGGCGCGCGGGGCAATGGCTGCCAGAAGCGGCGCGCCAAGCCCGGGCACGCCGTCCAACAGCGTATCAACAAAGGCATCTTCAGAACTGCGGATGGTTTGGTTATCCAGAACCGATGCTTCCAGAAAAGAGCGCGGATAGATTCGCCCACTATGCGGCGAGGCGAAGACAACGCTGGTCAGACGTCTTTTTGGCAAAGAAAGATGAAAAGCGTCTGTTGGCATGCGTTACCCTTTGTCTCTCTTCACTATAACGACAAAATGCGGCGCATCAAAAGCCCTTGAAAGGCGCTGCGACTCCTTTTATAGACCCCCAGACCGACGCGGTTCCGCCCGCGTCCTATTTGTTTGGGACAGGCGGAACAGTTGGCGGGGGCGGTTAGCTCAGCGGTAGAGCACTACGTTGACATCGTAGTGGCCACTGGTTCGATCCCAGTACCGCCCACCATCACAGTTCCGGGGGTTCCCGGAGCAAACAAGTTTCTAGGCGCACGCCTCTCGTGCATCGGCGCCACAAATGGGAGAAGAACGATGAAGGTTGCGAATTCGCTCCGCTCGCTCAAGACGCGCCATCGCGATTGTCAGGTCGTGCGCCGTAAGGGCCGCGTCTATGTGATCAACAAGACGCAAAAGCGCTTCAAGGCCCGTCAGGGCTAAGATCTGCTGAGAGCAGAGGTTATCTGGGGCCGCCGGGGGAAACTTCGGCGGCCCTATGCGTTGTTTTGGGCCCGCAGGGCCGCGGGGTTTGATAAGGAAATTATCAGCGCGGATGCGGTCTTATTTCCGCAAGCTGCGCCCGAATTTGCGGATATCTTCCAGCAGCATTTCAGGCTCTTCCATCGCGGCGAAATGGCCGCCGCGCGGCATCTGTGACCATTGTTGGATGTTATAGATCCGTTCGGCGTAGGATCTGGGCGGCCAGTTCAGCATTTCTGCCGGAAAGACCGCGCAGCCGGTGGGGACTTCGACCCGCTTGCCTTCGGGCGACAGAATGCGCCCGCCTTCCTCGCGTCGTCCGTAATAGATCCAGGACGCGGTGTTGAAGGTTTTGGTGGTGATGTAGATCATGA
>JBATTI010000244.1:0-1672 GCA_049670445.1 Albidovulum sp.
AGCCGGGTGATGCGGTTTTCCTTGCGCGCGACGACCTCAAAGCGAAAGCCGTGGAAGGAAAACACCTGCCCCTCGCTGGGGATGGTCTGGGCTTCGTGAATGACAAGACCGGCGATTGTGTTGGCCTCATCGTCGGGCAGGCTCCAATCCGTCGCGCGGTTCAGATCGCGGATCGTCATGGTGCCGTCAACGATATAGTCGCCGTTCTCGACCGGTTTTAGCTGATGTTCGGCATCAAGATCGAATTCGTCGGCAATCTCTCCGACGATCTCTTCCAGGATATCCTCAAGCGTCAGAAGGCCGCGCAGATCGCCATATTCATCGACCACCAGCGCGAAATGCGCGCGACGCTTCAAAAACTCGCGCATCTGTTCGTCCAGCGGCGTGGTTTCCGGGACGAAATAGGGCTTCTTGGCCACGCTCATGATATCAAGATCGTTGATTGACGACATATTGCCATCCTCACGCCGCACCATCTTTTCCACCGCGCGCAGCAGATCCTTGGCGTGAATGACGCCCAAGATATTTTCCCGCTCACCGCGAAAGATCGGCAAGCGGGAATGCGGCGATGCCAGAACCGCCGTCAAGATCGCATTGGGGGCGGCATCGGCGTCGATCATCTCGATCTTGGAGCGGTGCAGCATGATTTCCTCGACCGTGCGGTCCGAAAGATCAAGCGCGCCCAAAAGCCGGTCGCGGTCTTCTTTGTGAACGGTGCCTTCGGAATGGGCCAGTGCCAGCGCGCCTGCGATTTCCTCGCGCACCGAAAACATATGGCTGTCAGGGTCGGCGCGCACGCCGAAGCCCAAAAGGATCAGCCGCACGATGGCGCGCACCAATGAGACGACGGGCGCAAGGATCCGCACGAAAAACCCCACGACCGGTGCAACCTTGGCGGCTGACGGCTCGGGGTTGGTGATCGCATAGGTCTTGGGCAGCACTTCGGAAAATATCAGCACCAGAACCGTCATCACCCCGGTGGCCATGGCAACGCCGTTAGAGCCGAACATCTTGGTGAAAAGCGCGGTGGCCAAGGCGGCCGCCAGAATATTGACGACGTTGTTGCCCAACAAAAGCGCGCCGATCAGGCGTTCATTATCTTCGGTCAGGCGCAGCGCGGTTTCTGCGCCCTTGCTGCCCTTGTCCGCCTGTGCGCGCAATTTTGCCCGGCTTGATCCGGTCAGCGCGGTTTCCGAGCCGGAAAAGAACGCCGAGCAAAACAGCAATGCGATGATCGCGGCGGCGTTGAGCCAGAACGACCCGTCAAATTTGTCGAGGAGATCCATCGTTAGCTATCCCATATCTGCGCGTTTGTTATGGGCCGCCGCACAGCGCGCTTCAAGGCAGAAGGGCAAGTGTGCGGGCAAAATGGCTTATTTCTTTTGGTTTCGCGCGCGCGCGGGCAACGGATCTTTGGCCAGAGGATGATGCTCTAACACCAGTTCTTTGAGCTGTTCGGCGATAACATGGGTGTAGATCTCGGTTGTGGCGATGTCGGCATGGCCCAAAAGCATCTGGATTACCCGCAGATCGGCGCCGCCGGCCAAAAGATGGGTGGCAAAGGCATGGCGCAGCCGGTGCGGGGTGACGGCATCGGGGGGCACACCGGCGGTCACGGCGATGTCTTTCAGCAGCCGGTGCATGACCTGCCGGCTTAAATGCCCGTCAGCAC
>JBATTI010000245.1:0-14175 GCA_049670445.1 Albidovulum sp.
CGCCCTTCAAGAACCGCCAGATGTTCCCGGCACCCCGGCCCATGCGCATCGCTGACAAGCTTGCCGCCCACATCAAAGCTTAGATCATAGACCTCATGATCGCCCGCCGCTTCGGCTGGCGACAAGATGTGGATCCGCACGCCTTGCCCGCGCCCGTCAATCACCGGCGCAACCTCTGACCGGATCACTTCGATCCCCGGCGCTGTGCGGCCCTCCAGCAAACCGGCGAAATCGACCTGCAAAGCCTGGGTCAGGTTCCAAAGGGTCGAAACCGTGGGGCTGCTTTCGCCACGCTCAATCTGACTGACCATCGAGCGGCTGACACCCGAAAGCTTGGCCACACCATCAAGGCTTAGTCCCTTGCTTTTGCGTGCCGACTTAAGCGACGCGGCAAGTCTGTCATGTATATCGGGGCGCTGGTTCATGGCGCCAGATTGCTGCTTATTGACCGCTTGGTCAACCGGGCAAGTTGGCGGTGCCGTCGGGGTCTGCCGCCTCATCCGCCAGCCAGCGCCGGAAGGCGGTCAGCGGGGGATAATCGGCGGCCGTGCTGGGCCAGACCAGATAATAGCTGCCGTCGCCGGGCGTTGCGTCCCCCCAAGCGGCAACCAGCCGTCCGTCGGCCAGTTCGGTTTTGGCCAGAAATTCGGGCAAAAGGGCCACCCCAAGCCCGGAAATCGCGGTTTGGATCATCGGCGCGAATTGGTCAAAAAGCATCCCGTAGGGCAGCTTGCCCTCCACCCCGTGCTGGTCGAACCACCTTTGCCACGCCAAGGGCCGGGTTTCGAGCTGCAAGAGCGGCAAGCCAAGCAGGCTTGCCGCCGATGTCACCGGATGTTGGGCCAGGAATGCGGGCGCACATGTGGCCACCAACCTTTCGTCGAAAAGCTTCATGAACCCTGCGTTGGGCCAGTTTTCCGAACCAAAATGGATGGCGGCGTCAAACCCCTCTTGCTCAAAATCAAAGGGGCGCAGGCGGGTCGCCAGATTTATGGTGACGCCGGGGTTGGCGCCCAAAAAGGCCGGCAATCTGGGGGCCAGCCAGCGGGTGCCGAAGGTCGGCAGGATCGACAGCGAAAGCGTGCCGCCACCGGTATTGGCGCGCACCCGCATCGCGCCGCGCGATATCAGTTCAAGCGCCTTGGCCACGTCGCGGGCATAGGCAAGGGCGGCATCGGTGGGCGCCAACCGCCGCCCGACGCGCAAGAAAAGTGCGATGCCAAGTTGGGCTTCAAGATTTTGGATCAAGCGGCTGACAGCACCTTGGGTAAGATCAAGATCGCGCGCGGCGGCCAATGTGGACCCGGTCCGGCAAACCGCCTCGAACGCGGCCAGAAGGCTGACAGAAGGTAAAAGTCGGCGGGATCGCTTCATTATATGCCTGTTATACATACATCAGCGCCAAAATAGCGTTATCTGCGCGTAAAACAATGGCCTATAAGCATATAAAAGCCCCGAGGTATCCGATGCCGTCGCCCGACCCATTCCGCCGTTCTGCCCGCATCTCTGCGGTCGAGCTGTCAGAGATCTTGCAAATCTCCGAAGCGGCGGGCGCCATGAAGACTGCGGGCCGCGACATCATCAGCCTTGGCACCGGCGAGCCGGATTTCCCGACGCCAGACGATGTGATTCTTGCCGCCCATAAAGCCGCCCTTGCGGGCGAGACGTGCTACACGGCCACCGTTGGTACTTTGGCCTTGCGCCAGGCGATCGGGGCGGCTGCGGCGCGTGACAATGGCTATTGGCCCGAACCGGGGGAAATCATCGTCTCAACCGGCGCCAAACAGGTGATCTTTGACGCGCTTTTCGCCACGCTGGATGCGGGCGATGAGGTGATCCTTGCCACCCCATATTGGACCAGCTACCCCGATATGGTCGGCGTTTGCGGTGGCACCCCGGTGATATTGCCCACCACATCGGCCACCGGATTCAAGATCACCCCCGATCAGCTTCGCAGCGCAATTACCCCAAAAACCCGTTGGCTTTTGCTCAACACGCCGGGCAATCCTTCGGGGGCCGTCTATGCACCGGCAGAGCTTGAAGCCCTTGCCGCCGTCTTGCGCAGCACGCCGCATGTGGGCGTGATCGCGGATGAGATTTACCAGCATATCTGCTACGTCCCGTTCCGGTCTTTTCGCGCCGTGGCCCCCGATCTGGCCGAACGTATGTTGATCGTGAACGGCGTGTCGAAATCTTATGCGATGACCGGATGGCGCATCGGCTGGGGCATTGCACCGGCCCGGCTGATTGGGGCGATGGTGGCGGTGCAGGGGCAGATTACCTCGGGCGCGTCATCCGTCAGCCAGGCCGCAGCCCTTGCAGCGCTAAGCGGCGATCAGGCGCTTTTGGCCACACGCCGCGATGATTTTCGCGCGCGCCGCGATATGGTGGTGGCAGCGTTGAACAAGACCGGCCTGATCCGCACAGCCTCTGCCGATGGGGCGTTTTACCTCTTTCCCGATTGCACCGCGACCTTTGGCAAGATCGCGCCTGATGGCTGCCATATCAAGAATGACGCCGCTTTTTGCGCAAGCCTTCTGGCGTGCGAAGGTGTGGCGCTTGTGCCCGGACGCGCCTTTGGTGTGCCGGGACATTTCCGGCTGTCTTACGCCTATGCGCGGGCCTCATTGACCGAGGCCTGCACCCGTATCGCGCGTTTTTGCGCCCAATTGAAATGAGGATCCCATGACCCTGAAAGCAAAAGACGCCCCCGACCTTGGCCGGTTTGACTGGGAAGATGCCTTCCGTATGGATGAACAGCTTTCCGAGGAAGAACGCATGATGCGCGACGGCGCACGTGCCTATGCAACCGAAAAGCTGATGCCACGAGTGACGGCCGCTTACCGGGATGAGGCCACAGACCCCGCGATCTTTCGCGAAATGGGCGACATGGGCCTTTTGGGCATAACCATCCCCGAGGAATACGGCGGGCTTGGGTCAAGCTACGTGGCCTACGGCCTTGTCGCGCGCGAGATTGAGCGTGTGGACAGCGGTTACCGGTCGATGATGTCGGTGCAAAGCTCACTCGTGATGTATCCGATCTATGCTTATGGCTCGCAAGAACAGCGCAAGAAATACCTGCCGAAACTGGCAAGTGGCGAATTCATCGGCTGCTTTGGTCTGACCGAGGCTGATGCCGGTTCGGACCCTGCGGGCATGAAAACCCGCGCCCGGAAAACCGCAAATGGCTATGTGCTGAACGGTGCGAAAATGTGGATCTCAAACGCGCCGATTGCGGATGTATTCGTGGTTTGGGCGAAATCTGATGCGCATGGCGGCAAGATCCGTGGCTTCGTGCTGGAAAAGGGCATGAAGGGGCTTTCGGCACCAAAGATCGGCGGCAAGCTTTCCTTGCGGGCGTCGATCACCGGCGAGATTGTAATGAAGGATGTCGAGCTCGGCGAAGAAGCATTGCTGCCAAACGCCGAAGGTCTGAAGGGCCCGTTCGGCTGCCTTAACCGCGCACGTTACGGCATCTCTTGGGGGGTGATGGGCGCGGCAGAAGCTTGCTTTCACGCGGCGCGCCAATACGGGCTGGACCGCAAACAGTTCAACAAGCCCTTGGCCCAGACCCAGATATTCCAGCTTAAACTGGCCAATATGCTGACCGACATCAACCTTGGCCTGCAAGCATCCTTGCGCGTTGGCCGCTTGATGGACGCCGCCAATGCAGCGCCCGAGATGATTTCCATCATCAAGCGCAACAATTGCGGCAAGGCGTTGGAAATCGCCCGGCATGCCCGCGACATGCATGGGGGCAACGGCATCCAGGAAGACTTCCACGTCATGCGCCATATGGTGAACCTGGAAACGGTCAACACCTATGAAGGCACGCATGACGTCCACGCCCTGATCCTTGGCCGCGCCATCACCGGGCTTCAGGCTTTTTTCTGATTTCTTCTGTTCGAAAATACCTCCGCCGGAGGCTCCCGAACTATCCGGCAGATGCCTCCGGCGGAGGTATTTGGAAACAGAAGAAGCTGGCATTGGAAAACACGACATGGACCGCGCCGATATCGTTCACGACAACTTCTTGCGCCGGGTGGCGGCGGGTGATTTACCTGCCGGTGCGCCGCCTTCAGGCCCGCTTGGCGGCCCTGATGCGGTGGCGATTTACCGGGCGGCGTGCCTGTCGCGCGCGCTTGATCGCACCAGCCGCGCCATGCAAAAGGCGGGGCAGGGGTTTTACACGATCGGATCGTCCGGGCATGAGGGATTGGCTGCGGTAGCGGCGGCATTGCGGCCCACAGACATGGCCTTTTTGCATTACCGCGATGCGGCGTTTCAGATTGCCCGCAGTCAGCAGGTGGCGGGGCAAAGCATTGCTTGGGACATGCTTTTGTCTTTCGCGGCCTCAAGCGAAGATCCGATTTCGGGGGGGCGCCACAAGGTTCTGGGGTCAAGGGCACTGAACATCCCGCCGCAAACCTCCACCATTGCGAGCCATCTGCCCAAGGCGGTGGGGGCGGCCTATGCGGTGGGCGCGGCGCGGCGCCATAGGCCCGAGCATCAGGTTCTGCCTGATGATGCCATCATCTATTGCAGCTTTGGCGATGCATCCGCGAACCATTCCACCGCGCAAGGGGCGTTCAATACGGCGGGCTGGACGGCCTACCAATCCATCCCCTTGCCGCTTTTGTTCGTTTGCGAAGACAATGGGATCGGGATTTCCACCAAGACCCCCAAGGGCTGGATTGCCGCGAATTTCCAAAACCGTCCGGGGCTGACCTATTTTCACTGCAACGGCCTTGATATCTATGAGACCTTTCGTGTGGTCACCGAGGCCGCGCATTACGTGCGGACCCGCAAGAAACCGGCTTTCTTGCATATCGAAACCATCCGCCTTTACGGCCATGCGGGTGCCGATATGCCCACCACCTATCTGCCCCGCGCCGAAGTTGAGGCCGAAGAGGCCAATGATCCGCTGCTGCATTCCGTGCGGCTTTTGGATCAGGCGGGCGTGCTTTCGCCTGCACAGGCACTGGCGATCTACACCGAAACCAATGACCGTGTCGCCCGCATCAGCGCGGAGGTGGTCACCCGCCCGCGCCTGTCGACCGCCAGAGAGGTGATGGCCGCGATCATTCCGCCAAAACGGGCCTGCAAGCCCTCGAATGGCCCCAGGCCCGCGGCCCGCGAGGCGGTTTTCGGCAGCGATATGAAACAGATGGCCGAGCCGCAGATCATGAGCCGGATCATCAACTGGGCGCTGACCGATATCATGCTAGAGCACCGCGAAGTGGTGATGATGGGCGAAGATGTCGGCCGCAAAGGCGGTGTCTACGGGGTGACGCAAAAGCTGCACGCCCGCTTTGGCCAAGACCGCATGATCGACACGCTTTTGGATGAACAATCCATCCTTGGCCTTGCGATCGGCATGGCGCAAAATGGTTTCGTGCCGATGCCCGAGATACAGTTTTTGGCCTATTTGCATAATGCCGAAGATCAGCTGCGCGGCGAAGCGGCGACTTTGCCCTTCTTCTCAAACGGGCAATACACCAATCCGATGGTGCTGCGCATTGCGGGGCTTGGCTACCAAAAAGGCTTTGGCGGCCATTTCCACAATGACAATTCGGTTGCGGTCTTGCGCGATATTCCGGGGATCATTCTTGCCTGCCCGTCGAACGGCGCGGATGCGGCGCGGATGCTTAGAACCTCCGTGCGCCTTGCGCGCGAAGAACAGCGGGTTGTGGTTTTTCTGGAACCCATCGCCCTTTATCCGATGCGCGATTTGCACGAAGACAAGGATGGCGGCTGGCTAAGCCATTATCCCGACCCGTCCGAGGTGATTGATCTGGGTGAGGTTGGCACCTATGGCGAAGGCACAGACCTTGCGATCGTCACCTTCGGCAACGGCACTTACTTGAGCCGTCAGGCCGAGGCCCGGCTGGCCGCCGATGGTGTGAAGGCCCGCGTCATTGATCTGCGTTGGCTTTCGCCCCTGCCTGAAGAGGCGCTGGTGGCGGCGGTTGCGGGGTGTGAAAAGATCCTGATCGTCGATGAAACCCGAAGGTCGGGCGGCGTGGCCGAGGCACTGATGGCGCTTTGCACCGAACGCACAGACGTCGCCCATGCACGCATTACCGCCGAAGACAGCTTCATCGCCACCGGCCCGGCCTATGGGGCCACCATGCCTTCCGCACAAGGCATCTATGCGGCGGCAAAGCAGCTGATGGGGGTGGGCCGATGACCCGCAAAACCGCCGTCGTCATCTGCCCCGGTCGCGGTACCTATACCAAGACCGAGCTTGGCTATCTGTCGCGCCATTTCGCGGATGCTGCCTTGCTTGCGCGCTTTGACGGCACCCGGACCGCACTTGGCCAAGAGGCGTTGAGCGAGCTTGATGGAGCCGCCAGCTATTCGGTGGCGCGCCATACGCGCGGCGACAATGCCTCGGGCCTGATTTACGCCTGCACGCTTGGCGATTTTCGCGCTATTGATCGCGACAAGATCGACGTGGTCGCGGTGACCGGCAATTCCATGGGCTGGTATTCGGCACTTGCCTGCGCCGGGGCGCTAAGTGCCGAGGGCGGATTTGAGGTCGTCAACACGATGGGCAGCTTGATGCAAGAAAGCCTGATCGGCGGGCAGGTGATCTATCCATTCTTGGGCGACGATTGGATGAACGACGCTGCCCGCAAAGCCGATCTTTTGGCACAGGTGGCGGATATTTCGGCACGGGCGGGTCATGTTCTGGCTTTGTCGATTGATCTTGGCGGGATGCTGGTTCTGGCCGGGAATGCCGAGGGGCTGAAGGCATTTGAGGCCAGCGTACCCATTCTGCAGGGGCGGTTTCCGATGCGGCTTGCCAATCACGCGGGCTTTCATTCGGCCATGCAGGCCCCGGTTGCCGAAACGGGCCGCGCCCGGCTTTTGCCCAGATTGTTCGGCCAGCCGGACCTGCCGATGATCGACGGGCGCGGGGCCATTTGGTGGCCCGGTGCCACGGATGCCCACGCACTTTGGGATTATACCTTGGGCCATCAGGTGACCGAGCCCTATGATTTCACCAAAGCCATCCGCATTGCGGCACGCGAATTCGCGCCCGATCTCTTCATCATCACCGGCCCCGGCACCACGCTTGGCGGGGCTGTGGCACAATCGCTCATCTTGTCGGATTGGCGAGGCATGCAATCGAAGGCCGATTTTCAGGCCCACCAACAATCTGCGCCGCTTCTGGTCTCGATGGGCATGGGCGATCAGCGCGAAACCGTGATCTAGGAGGTTCATATGACACATACCGAAATTCTCAAGGCCGCTGGCCTGACAAGTGCCGAGCTGACAGGCGGCACATTGCCCGTCCACTCGCCGATTGATGGCGCCGAAGTTGCCCGCGTGCATGAAACCGATGTGGCCGATATGCCCGCCGTCATCGCCCGTTCGCAAGCTGCGTTCAAGAAATGGCGCGATTTGCCAGCGCCGCGACGGGGCGAATTGGTCCGGCTTCTGGGCGAAGAGCTGCGCGCCGCCAAAGATGCGCTGGGCGCGGTCGTGACGTTGGAGGTTGGCAAGATCACCTCTGAAGGTCTGGGCGAAGTGCAGGAAATGATTGATATTTGCGACTTCGCGGTGGGGCTGTCGCGCCAGATCTACGGGCTGACGATTGCCTCTGAACGCCCTGGCCATCGGATGATGGAAAGCTGGCATCCGATGGGGCCTTGCGGCGTTATCTCGGCGTTCAACTTTCCGGTTGCAGTCTGGTCCTGGAATGCGGCGCTTGCACTTGTTTGCGGCGATCCGGTGATCTGGAAGCCGTCGGAAAAGACCCCGCTGACCGCGATGGCCAGCATGAAGATACTGGCGCGCGCGATCAAACGCTTTGGCCCCGACGCGCCCGAGGGGCTTGTGCAGCTGGTCATCGGCGGCCCCGCGATCGGCGAGGCTATGGTCGCCTCAAAAGACGTACCGATCTTGTCTGCCACCGGGTCCACCCGCATGGGCGGGATCGTCGGGCCCAAGGTTATGGCGCGCTGGGGCCGTCCGATATTGGAACTTGGCGGCAATAACGCGATGATCGTGGCGCCATCCGCCGATATGGATATGGCCGTGCGCGGCGTGGTCTTTTCGGCCGTGGGTACGGCAGGGCAACGCTGCACCACCTTGCGCCGCTTGATCGCCCATAACGCGATCAAGGATGATCTGGTCGCCAAGCTGACCAAAGCCTATGCCAGCTTGCCAATCGGTGATCCGCGCGCATCCGGCACGCTTGTCGGCCCGCTGATCGACACGGGGGCACGTGACCGGATGATTGCCATGCTTGATCAGGCCCGCGCCGAAGGCGGGGTGGTGCATGGCGGCACGGTGGTGACCAAGGGCCTGCCCGAAGGGGGTGCCTATGTCAGCCCCGCCATCGTCGAAATGCCGGGCCAGTCAAAGGCCGTCCGTACCGAAACCTTCGCGCCGATTCTATACGTCATGGGTTATGACACGCTGGAAGAGGCGATTGCCTTGCAAAATGATGTACCGCAGGGGCTGTCATCTTGCATCTTCACGCTGAACATGCGCGAAGCGGGGGCGTTTTTGTCGGCCTCGGGGTCGGACTGCGGGATTGCCAATGTCAATATCGGGCCATCGGGTGCGGAAATCGGCGGGGCCTTTGGCGGCGAAAAGGAAACCGGCGGCGGGCGCGAAAGCGGCTCGGACGCGTGGAAAGGCTATATGCGCCGCCAGACCAATACCGTGAACTATTCGGACCATCTGCCACTGGCGCAGGGCGTGAAATTCGACTTTTGACCTGGCACCAGGCCAACCAGATGGCGGCTTTCGACCCGGCACGGCATATTGCTTGGCCGGGTCGTTATTTTTTATCAAGACACCGACGATTTCGCTGAAATAACCGGCGAAATCGTCGCATATTGGCGCAAAACTTGTGGTGAACCGGCGGTCAAGCCGGAGATCAGATCAAAGCAAAGGATTTGCACAATGTCGTTCAACAAGATCGCCGTATTGGGCCTTGGTAAAGTCGGGCAGTTAGCCGCCGAACTTCTGGCCGAGGCAGGCTTTACCGTCACCGGCATTGACGCGCGCCCGACCAAAGCCGGATTTGCAACAAGGACGGCTGATCTGACTGATACCGATACGCTGCCCGATGTGCTCAAAGGGCAAGAAGCGGTGCTGTCATGCTTGCCCTATCACCTCAATATCGGTGTCTCGACCGTGGCGCATGATCTTGGCTTGCACTATTTTGATCTGACCGAAGACGTCCCCACAACCAGACATATCCGCGAACTTGCCAAGACCGCCCGCGGCCTGATGGCACCGCAATGCGGGCTTGCCCCGGGATTTGTCGGCATCGTCGGGGCCGATCTGGCCGGGCAGTTCGACAAGGTCCGCTCAATCAAGCTGCGCGTGGGGGCCTTGCCGCAAAATCCCACGGGGCTGTTGGGCTATGCTTTCAACTGGTCGCCAGAAGGCGTGGTCAATGAATACCTGAATGATTGCGAAGTGATCGAAGAGGGGGTTTTGAAGTCGGTCTCGGCGATGGAATGGCTGGAGACGATCTATATCGACGGTATGCAGCTTGAGGCCTTCACCACCTCTGGCGGGTTGGGAACGATGTGCGAAACCTACGCCGACAAGATCGAAAATCTTGATTACAAGACCATGCGATATCCCGGCCATGCGCAGTTGATGAACTTCTTTTTCCACGAACTTCTGATGCGCGAAAACCGCGCCGAGGCGGGTAAGATATTGACCAATGCCAAACCGCCGGTGGATGAAGATGTGGTCTATGTCCATGTTGCCGCCGAAGGCTGGACGGGCGGGCAGTTGCTGCGCCGCGAATTCGTGCGTGCCTATTATCCAATTGAAATTGCCGGAAAATTCCGCACCGCCATTGCCTGGACAACATCAGCCTCGGTTGTGGCGGTGATAGAGATGGTGCGCGCGGGTGCCTTGCCGTCGCAAGGGTTCCTTAAGCAAGAAGACATCCCGCTCGCACCCTATCTCGGGACCCGGACCGGCAATTACTACAGCATCGGCCACAAAAGCCGCCACGGGTGATCCACGCCCGATGTGAGAGGTTTACACAGGCCCGATCAAGGGGTGATACTGGGGCATCGCAATGGAGGATGGGACATGGCAGTAATTTCCGGTGATTTCCAAGGTCAGACGGTCATCACCACCTTTGAGATGACGCCGGGCACGGCGCAAGATCTGATGGATGAACTCAAGGAAGCCTATGCCAGTTTCATCCGCCATCAGACCGGCTTTATCGGGGCGGGGTTGCATATGAATGATGCGCAGACCCGGATCGCGAATTACAGCCAATGGCAACGCCGCGAGGATTTTCAAGCCATGCTGAGAACCCCGGAAATGCGCGAAAGAAACCGCCGAATTGCGGCCCTTTGCAGCCGCTTCGAACCGGTGATGTATGAGGTTTCAGAGGCCTTTTGAAGCATGCCGCCTGCGGGCGTAGGCTTGCACAAAAAATGCCCGCCTGATGAAAGGCGGGCATTGTTGATTTGATAGGGGGGCCTGAACGCCGCGCCGTTAACTCAGGCCCTGTGGCGCTTGCGGCGCTTGGCGGCACCAAGTGCGCCGATGCCCAAAGCCAGCATCCCGAACGCCGCCGGAAGCGGTACGGCCGCCACCCGGATATTGTCGAGGTTGAACTGGGTGTTTCGCGTCGGCAAGGTCGCATCGACAAAAGTGATCGAGGTGAAAGCCGTGGTCGACTTCAGGCCGAAGAAGTTCGAGCCTGGCCCAAGCGTTGCAACCTGAATGCCGTCAAGTAAGACATTGGCAAGCTCACCCGCGCCAAGGGAACGGACGGTTGCACCAAAAGAGGTGATCGCCGAGGTAAAGACGATTGTCGTGGACTGATTGCCAGTGGCCCCGCCCGCAACCCGCTGCAACCGGTTGTTGGCCAGATTGAAAGCGCCGAGAATCTGTTGAATATCGGCACTGGTGATCGCATTGCCGTTGAACCGTTCAGTGACGGTCGCATTGTCATTTTCCAACCGAAAGCTGGCGACGTCAGTGTAGGTGACGGTGCTGGCACTGGCCGCATGACCGATCGTCAGAGCAAGAGCAGCGGCTCCTATTAGGCGAAACATAATGCACTTCCTTATAATCATAGATCTCAAGGCACGGCAGAATCCGGACCACTCGTTAAGAAGTATTAACAAAAAGATTATGGCTTAAATGCGATAACTTAGCGGCAAGATTCGTCATGTTGCGCGGCAAGGCCGGTTTACTGCCGGTTGGCGAAGCGGGGGGAAGGTGCAGCCATCGATGAAACACAAGTCGGCGAAAGGTGGAGCGTTTGAGAGCCTGCCCGCAGACCTTTTCGCCCGAAAGGCCGAATACTGCCAAGATTTCCCGATCGGATGATTGCCGTTACGGGAATCTTGCATCTACTTCCGCCCCCCATACCGGCTTTTGCCGCCGCGCATGCCGCCGCGGCCCCCTGTTGACCGCCCGGCCCCCTTCACTGCGGCCTCGGCGGCCGCGTCCACCGCCGATTGCCGCGCCAGGGGGTCGTCGGCGATGGCCAGTTCAACCGCTTCCAGCCGTTTGACTTCATCGCGCAGGCGCGCGGCCTCTTCGAATTCCAGATTCTCGGCGGCCTTGCGCATCGTGGTGCGCAAGGCGTCAAGATGGGCGGCCAGATTGGCGCCGATCAGGGGTTTTTCGACCTTGGCGGTCACCCGGTTCATGTCGACATCACCCTTGTAAAGGCCGGAAAGGATATCATCGACATTCTTCTTGATCGTCGCCGGGGTGATGCCATGTTCAAGATTATAGGCGATCTGCTTGTCGCGCCGCCTTGTGGTTTCGCCGATGGCGCGCTCCATGCTGCCTGTCACCCGATCGGCATACATGATCACCCGGCCCTCGGCATTGCGCGCCGCCCGGCCGATGGTCTGGATGAGCGAGGTTTCCGAGCGCAGGAAACCTTCTTTGTCGGCGTCCAATATCGCCACCAGCCCGCATTCAGGAATATCAAGACCCTCGCGCAGAAGGTTGATGCCGATCAGCACGTCGAAGGCGCCAAGCCGCAAATCGCGCAGGATCTCGATCCGTTCAATCGTGTCGATATCGCTATGCATGTAGCGCACCCGGATGCCCTGTTCATGCATGTATTCGGTCAGGTCCTCGGCCATGCGTTTGGTCAGCGTGGTCACCAGCGTGCGATAACCGGCCTGCGCGACCTTGCGGACCTCATCCAGCAGATCATCGACCTGCATACCCACGGGGCGAATCTCGATCTGGGGGTCGACAAGGCCGGTGGGGCGGATGACCTGTTCGGTAAAGACACCGCCGGCCTGCTCCATCTCCCATGCCGCCGGGGTGGCCGAGACGAAGACCGATTGCGGGCGCATCGCGTCCCATTCCTCAAACTTCAGGGGCCGGTTATCCATGCAAGACGGCAGGCGAAAGCCATGTTCGGCCAAAGTGAACTTGCGCCGGTAGTCGCCCTTGTACATGCCGCCGATCTGGGGAACCGACACATGGGATTCATCGGCAAAGACAATGGCATTGTCGGGGATGAATTCAAACAGCGTGGGCGGCGGTTCGCCCGGCGCGCGGCCGGTCAGATAGCGGGAATAATTCTCAATCCCGGCGCAGACGCCGGTGGCCTCAAGCATTTCAAGATCGAAATTGCAGCGCTGTTCAAGGCGCTGCGCCTCAAGCAGCTTGCCTTCGTCTGTCAGCTGTTTCAGCCGGTGATGAAGTTCAACCCGGATGCCCTTGATCGCCTGTTGCAAGGTCGGGCGCGGGGTCACGTAATGCGAATTTGCGTAAATTCTGATTTTTTCGAAAGTATCGGTTTTTTGGCCGGTTAGCGGGTCAAATTCGGTGATCCCTTCCAGTTCTTCGCCAAAGAATGAAAAGCGCCAGGCGCGGTCTTCAAGGTGGGCGGGCCAGAGTTCAACACTATCGCCGCGCACCCTGAAAGAGCCGCGCTGGAAGGCCGCATCATTGCGCCGGTAGGCCTGGGCCACAAGTTCGGCCAGAAACTTGCGCTGATCGTAAAGCCCGCCCGCCGCCATGTCCTGGGTCATGGCCGAATAGGTTTCAACCGAGCCGATGCCGTAGATGCAAGACACCGAGGCCACGATGATCACATCATCACGTTCCAAAAGCGCGCGGGTGGCCGAGTGGCGCATCCGGTCGATCTGTTCGTTGATCTGGCTTTCCTTCTCGATGAAGGTATCGGTGCGGGCGACATAGGCCTCGGGCTGGTAGTAATCATAGTAGCTGACGAAATATTCGACGGAATTTTCGGGAAAAAACCCTTTGAATTCGCCATAAAGCTGGGCGGCGAGGGTCTTGTTCGGGGCAAGGATAATCGCCGGGCGCTGGGTTTCTTCAATGATCTTGGCCATGGTGAAGGTCTTGCCGGTGCCCGTGGCACCCAAAAGCACCTGATCGCGTTCTCCGGAGTTGACGCCTGCCGACAGTTCCGCAATCGCGGTTGGCTGATCGCCCGCAGCGGTATATTCGGTTTGCATCACAAAGCGTCGCCCGCCTTCAAGCTTGGGGCGGGTCAGCACCTCGGGGCGCGGGGCGGGGGCGTTGGTATTGTTATGAGGCACGGGTGATTCCTTGGTTGCCCTACATTTGATCTGTTTTTGTTCTTGTTCAAGGGGCGGCGGGCAATCACATTGACAGGCCCCTTCGCTGCAAGTTATGGCCCACAGGAACCGAGGGCATGGGGAACCGGCGATGAACGCAATGGGCGCGGCCGGGACGACCCCGGCAAAAGCGTATTTTGGCGGACTGACCGCGTTACGCGGTTTTGCCGCGATGATGGTGGTTTTGGTGCATGTCTGGGGCATCCATCAGTTTGCATTGCCGGATACGCTGATCAATATCGTTCCCCACCTTGGCTTGGTGTGCCGCTGTTCTTTGTCATCAGCGCCTTTTCTCTCTTTGTCAGCACGACCGGGCGCATTGATCAGCCCGGCTGGTTGAATGACTTTCTGACACGCCGCTTCATGCGTATCGCACCGCTTTTCTATCTTGTGGCACTTTGGCAAGCATTTGCGCTTCCGATGTTGGTAGGGGGGGACACGCCGTGGGCCAAGCTTTTGCTTTCGATGACATTTTTGTTCAATTTCATGCCTGCAGAATACGGAAGCATAGTCTGGGCCGGTTGGTCGGTTGGGGTTGAGATGATGTTCTACATTATCCTTCCGCTGCTTTTGGTCAGCATCCGCAGCCTGC
>JBATTI010000246.1:0-5894 GCA_049670445.1 Albidovulum sp.
CATTAGAGGTGGATGCCGCCGCCCATCTGACCGCCCCCATCAAGATCGTGGCCAATCTGCCCTATAACGTCGGCACCGAACTTCTGGTGCGCTGGCTGACGCCGCCGCAATGGCCGCCGTTTTGGCAAAGCCTGACCTTGATGTTCCAAAAAGAAGTCGCCGAACGCATTATCGCCAAGCCCGGCTCCAAGGCCTACGGCAGATTGGCGCTTCTGGCCCAATGGCGCAGCGACGCGCAAATCGTCATGACCTTGCCGCCCGAGGCGTTTTCACCCGCCCCCAAGGTCCATTCCGCCGTCGTCCATCTGACCGCCCTGCCCGAACCGCGTTTTCCCGCCGATGCCAAAACCCTCAACCGCATCGTCGCCGCTGGCTTCAACCAACGCCGCAAGATGCTGCGCGTCAGCCTCAAGGGCCTTGCCCCCGATATGGAAAGCCACCTCACCGCCACGGGCATCCCCCCCACCGCCCGCGCCGAAGAAATCTCGCTCGAAAGCTTCTGCGCCCTGGCCCGCAGGCTCAAACCCACCTGAGCTTGGCAGGTTCCGCCGTCTGTTTTGCCGGTGCATGCGGCGCCATAACAAGCAACGCGAGCGTATCACTCCTGGCCCGCGCGCCATTCCTTCCAGCGCAGATAGGCGTTGGCCCCCAGTTCGGCGAAGGGTCTTGGCGGCAGTTTTGCCGGTTCCGCCTCGGCGCCAAAATGGCGGGTGATGACCGAGGCCACACCGCTGGCAAGTTCGGCGGCCGCCATGCCGGTCAGCGTGCCCCGCGCGGTGCCAAGGCCGTTTTGGACGCAAGCGGCGTAAAGGCCGGGCTCCAGCGCGCGCATGACCGACACCGCGTTCTTGCTCAGGCAAAGATGGCCGGCCCAGCTGTATTCCATCTTGACCCCGCCAAGGTCAGGAAAGCGGTCCGCGAATTTTTGGCGGTGAATGCGGGCGGCGCGGGCAAGGCCCGCCGCACTTGCCTGCATGCCGGGCAAGAAGCTGGCGCAGGTGCGGGTGACAATACGGTTGCCGCCTTGTGCCGCATCAATGCGGCGCATCGTGGTTCCCATCGGATCCGCAGGCGTCACCCCCCAACGCGGCTGGCCGCCAAGCCTTGCCGACAGATCAGCCCCAAGATCGACGGTCATCGAGGCGTAAAGAAAGATATGCATCAAGCGCCGCCTGGCAAAGCCAAAGCTTTCCAGATGGCCGTTATTGGCCAAGATCACCTTGCCCGCCGTGACCCGCCCTTTTGGGGTTGCAAGGCTCCAATCCGGCCCGATGCGCGCAATCCGGGTGACCGGCGTGTTCTCAAATACCCCGATCCCGTCACGGCGCAACCCAGCGCCAAGGGCCCGGATATAGCCCGCCGGTTGCAACATCACCGTGCCCGGCGTGAAAAGACCCGAGATATAGTGGCGGCTGCCGGTCAGCGCGAACATCCTTTGCGCGTCAAGCATCTCGCACTGTTCGCCCATCTTGGCCAGATGCGCGGCGTAGCTGCGGTTATGCGCGTCCCCCGCCGCCGTTGCAGCACCATTGATTTTGCCTGCAGGGTCGAAAAAGGCAGGGTCAATGGCGTAATCCTCAACAGTGCTACGCGCAAATCCGATGGCTTCGCGGTTCAGCGCGATCATCGCGCGGTCACCCTCTGTGCCCTGCCCGGCATAATCGTCGGATGAAAGATCATGCGGCAGATCAATCATGAAGCCCGAATTGCGCCCCGATGCGCCCTCGGCCAGACGCCCGGCCTCCAGCACCACGACCCGCGCGCCCTGGTTCAGCTGCAACAACCGCCGCGCCGCCGAAAGCCCGGCAAAACCGCCGCCCACAACCGCGAAATCGGCGGTTACATCGGCGCCCAGCCCCACCGGCGCGTCTTGCCCCGGCAAGATCGCGCTCCACGCTGCCGGGCCGCGATGGACGGGCAGTCGTCGCGCCGAATGTGTCGTCAATCCACCGCCTCGTCTTCATCATCGGCAAGGTCGATCCAGATGGTCTTGATCTGGGTATATTGGTCATGGGCATGAATGCCGTTGTCGCGCCCGCCAAAACCGCTGGCTTTGAAGCCGCCGAACGGGGTGGAAATATCGCCCTCGCCAAACGCATTCACCGTCACCGTGCCCGCCCGGATCGCCCGCGCCCCCCGGATCGCGCGTTTGACATTCGCAGTGAAGATCGAGGCCGCCAGCCCATAGTCGGTATCATTGGCCAAGGCGATCGCCGCATCGAAACTATCGACCGTGATGACCGAAAGCACCGGGCCAAAGATCTCTTCGCGCGCCTGAACCGCATCGCGGTCCGTCACCTCAAGCACCGTCGGCTCTACAAAGCCGTCCCTGGCCTTGCCGCCCAAAAGCACCCTGTGACCCTTGCCAAGGTATGAGCTGACCTTGTCGAAATGCGCCTTTGACACCAGCGCCCCCACCCGGTTCGCCGGATCCAGCGGATCGCCCATCGGCCATTCGCGCGCATGCGCCAATATCCGGGCCAAAAGCGCCTCTTTCACCCCCTTTTGCACGATCAGCCGCGACGTGGCCGAACAGTTTTCACCCATATTCCAAAACGCGCCATTGACGATATGGGCCGCGACCCGGTCAAGGTTTTCGGCGTCATCCAGAACCACGGCGGGGTTCTTGCCGCCCATCTCAAGTGTCACTTCCTTGAGGTTGCTCTCTGCCGCATAGCGCAAGAACCGCCGCCCGGTTTCGGTTGAACCGGTAAAGGAAACCGCATCGACATCCATGTGCCGCCCCAGAGGTTCGCCCACCTCGGGCCCGGTGCCGGGCAGCACGTTGAACACACCCGCAGGCACGCCCGCCTCCATCGCAAGTTCGGCCATGCGCAGGGCCGTAAGCGAGGTTTCTTCCGCCGGTTTCACAATCACCGAACAGCCCGCAGCCAGTGCCGGGCCGATCTTCCAGGCCAGCATCAAAAGCGGGAAGTTCCACGGCAGCACAAGGCCGACGACCCCCACCGCTTCGCGCACCACCATGGCGATGTGATTGTCGGATGCGGGCGCTACCTGATCATAGATCTTGTCGATCAGTTCCGCATGCCAGATCAGGCAGTTGACGGTTTCGGGCAGATCCACCGTCTCGCAATCAAATATCGTCTTGCCACTCTCAAGACTTTCAAGCACCGCCAACTCGCGCGCATTGCGCTGCACCAGCTTGGCCAGCCGGATCAACACCGCCTTGCGCGCGCCCGGATGCAGGCGCGACCAGCGGCCATCCTCAAACGCATCACGCGCCTTTTGCACGGCAAAATCCACATCATCCGCACCGCAAGCCGCCACCCTGGCCAAAACCTTGCCGGTCGCGGGGTTCACCGTATCGAAGGTCTTTCCCGATTTTGCCGGCCGGAAGGCGCCATCAATAAAGGCCTGCGTGGGCGGCGTCAGCCCGGCGGCAATGGCCTTGTATTCCTCGGTTGTCAGAAGATCGCTCATGCTTTTGCCCCCGCCTCAATCCCGGCCACAGTGCGTTTAAGCACCCGTACCACCTGTTCCAGCTGCCGCCTGTCGTCCTTGTTCAGCGCCTTCAAAGGCGGGCGCGGCGGACCGGCCCTTAACCCTTCCATCTCTACCCCGTGCTTGATGCATTGGATGAACTTGCCACCCTGCTCCAACACCCGCATCAGCGGCATCATCGCCGACATGATCCGGCGGCCCTTGTCGAAATCGCCCTCAACCGCACAGGCGCGGTAAAGGGCGATATGTTCGGCGGGCAGAAAATTCGACCCGCCGCACACCCAGCTGCGCCCGCCCCAGGCGAAAAACTCAAGCGCCTGATCATCCATGCCGCAAGACATCTGAATATGCGGATAGTCGCGGGCCAAAAGATGCACGCGGTTGATATCGCCCGAACTTTCCTTGATCGCGCAAAAATTCCGGCTGCGCCCCACACGGTCCAGAAACTCCTCGCCCATATTGATCCCCATGCGGCCCGGATAATTGTAAAGCATCACCGGCAGGTCCGCCGCGCGGTCAATCGCCAGCGCATTAAGGGCATTTTCGCGTTCCGTCGGCACCGAATAGGGCGGCGAGCCGACCAGAATCGCATCCGCGCCAATCTTCGCCGCCGCCTCGGCCATGGCAATCGAATCCTCCAGCCGGATCGCCACGGTGCCGATGATCAGCGGCACCCGATGGCCGATCACATCCCGGGCAAGCCCCGCCATCTCGATCCGCTCCTCCACCGATTGCGCGTAATATTCACCGGTGGAGCCACCATTGATGATCCCGTGAACCCCCGCCCCGATCAGATAATCGATCATCGCCGCGAAGCCTTCGCGGTCAATCCTGCCGTCATCCCTGTGCGGCGTGATCACCGGCGTATAGATACCCTCAAACTTCATGACATACCTCGTTGATCCGATGCGCCCGGCGCGCGGCCAAGCGGAATATCCATGCCGACCGGCGTGACAAAACTTTCAATCTCGGCCCGCGAAAGTTCCCAATGCGCCACCGCAAGACCGGCGGCGCCATCGGCATCCCCGGCCTCGATCAGGGCGATGAACTGGTCATGCTGATCCGCCGCGACGGCGCGCTGTTCGGCCAGCTTTTGGTTGCGCGCATTATAGAAGGTCATGCCGATGCGGGTGTGATCAATCAGCAAGCGGCGCAGGCTTGGCAACAGGTATTCGTTGTCGGCCATCTCACCGATCAGCGCGTGAAAGCGTTCGTTCATCAGCGCGCGTTCAGCGGCATCGCCACCGCGAATGGCGGCCCGGAACAAAAGCTGCGTGTCCTTCAGCCGCATGATCTGGGCCCCGGTCGCATGGCTTGCCGCCAGACGCGCAGCGGCCGCATAGATCATCGGTGCCGCCACAAAGAAGTTGCGCATGGTCTTATGCGTCATCGGCGCCACCTGCGCGCCACGGTTTTCATGCAAGACCACATAGCCCTCCCCCGCAAGCTGGCGCAGGATTTCGCGCAAGGGCGGGCGCGAAATTTCATAAGCCTCTGATATGACGACCTCATCCAGATAGCTGCCCGGCTCCAGCGCCTGGGTCAAAATCCGGCGCTTCAGATCTTCAAGGCAAATAACCTTCCTGCTTTTGGTGTCGTCGCTCACGATAGGCTTTCTGTTTGGTCGGCAATCTGATCCCCGGACGCGGTGATCGCGGCTGGCGCAGATCTTCATCTAGGGGTGAAAATACATCTTGTCTACAATAAAGGCCCCGCTTGGCCGCAACCATGTCACGCAAGACCTGCCCCGAGGGTTGCAAGATGACCTGGCCCCCCGGCAAATGTCGTGAAATCATACCGTCAGCGGCACAGTCTTGCCCCAACCGCGCCTGAATTCTTGCGCAGGGTCAGCTTGTGAAACAATGGTGCGAGAATGTTGATGATTCGCGAACAACAAAACCCGATCCCCACGGCCGCTTGCGGATCACTCGTTTCGTTTTCGTCTTTCATGGAAGCCCGGGCCCGGCGCGGGGCGCAAACCCGTGCGCAAGATGCCGCACTGCTTGATCCGGTCGATCTTGCCAAGCAACCGGGTATTCTGCACCGCCTTCACACCATCTTGAGCGACGAGGCACCAAGCACATCGCGGGCCCGGTCAGGCCGGGGTGGCGCAGCTTTGGCCGTTTGCAAATAACCGATAAAGCCCGCAGGTCGGGTCCGCCTCGGTATTACCAATCCTCTTGAAACCCAAACGAAAAAACCGCCGCGATCATGCGGCGGCTTTTCCGATTTATTGGTGCCTCACGCCTCGTTTGGCGTGTCGCTGATCGGGGCTTTCTTGGCCCGCCGCGGCTTCTTGACAGCGGCCTCGCCAGCCCCATCGCCCGCAGAGGCATCCGCAACGGGTGCCACGGCCACGTCACTGGCCGGTTTGTCGCCACGCGGCTTGCGCGGCCCTCTTGGCCCACGCGGGCCGCGATCATTGCGCCCGG
>JBATTI010000247.1:0-3692 GCA_049670445.1 Albidovulum sp.
CAACGTCAGGTAATCGCGGGTGTAAGTCGAAACGCTTTAACGGGGGGGCTTTCTCTTGGCGGCATTTGCTGCCAATCTGGGCACCATGAATACGGATTTCTTGATTATCGGCGGTGGGATAGCGGGCGTTTCGGTCGCCGCACGCCTGTCACATCTGGGGCAGGTGACACTATTGGAGGCGGAGGATCAGCTGGCCTATCACGCCTCTGGCCGCTCAGCTGCCTTATATGAGCCGCGCTATGGTCCGCCTGCGATCAAATCCCTGTCGCTGGCCAGTGGCGATTACCTTAGATCGGCGCATGGCGGCGTGCTTTCACCGCGCGGCTTGATGCTTGTGGCGGGGTGCGATCAAGCCGCGGGTTATGAGGCGGAGGCGGCAGATCTGGGCCTGACGCAGATTTCCATCGAGGCGGCACTGGCCAAGGTCCCGACCCTTGCGCCCGATGCGCTTGGCTTTGCGGCATT
Organism: Albidovulum sp.; assembly: GCA_049670445.1. GTDB lineage: Bacteria > Pseudomonadota > Alphaproteobacteria > Rhodobacterales > Rhodobacteraceae > TMP-24. The sequence continues at coordinate 466 of JBATTI010000247.1, forward strand.
CTCGGAACATGCCCATGATCTTGATACGGATCTGCTTATTCAAAACTTCCGGCGCGATGGGCGGGCGCAAGGGGCAAACCTGATATGTGGTGCGCGCGCGCAATCCATCACCAGAACCGCGGCTGGCTGGCAGGTTGTAACCCGCAAGGGGGCCTTCGACGGGCGCATCCTGGTGAATGCCGCCGGTGCCTGGGTTGACGAGGTGGCGGTCATGGCCGGTGTCGCACCTTTGGGTTTTACGCCTTTGCGCCGTTCGATGGCGCGCATTCCCGCGCCCGGCGGCCATGATGTGTCAAGCTGGCCGATGCTTTTTGGTGCGGGTGAAAGCTGGTACGCCAAGCCTGACGCAGGCGCGCTTATCGTCTCGCCCTCGGAAGAACATCGCATGGCGCCGCATGATGCCTTTGCCGATGATTTGGTTCTGGCCGAGGGGCTTGCGCGGTACGAAGCCTTCAGCAGTGCGCCGGTCACCCGGCTAATATCCTCTTGGGCGGGGCTTCGAACCTTTTCACCCGACCGTTCGCCGGTGGCGGGCTGGGCCTTGGACTGTCCGGCGTTTTTTTGGCTGGCGGGGCAGGGCGGATATGGCTTTCAGTCGGCGCCAGCCCTTAGCCAACTGGCGGCCGATCTGATCACGGGCGCGCCGCCTTCAGCAGCTGCGGCGACGGTTGCGGCACTGTCACCTGCGCGGTTTGGCGCTTTTGCGTAACGCAAGCCGGCCAAAAAACCCGCGACGCAACTTTACCGGTATTCTTGGTGGCTGACATGGGGGGCGCTTTGCTGCATAGTCGTGGTCTGGGCAAGCAAAGAGGCAGGTCATGAAGCGGGCTCTTGCGACACTTTGTGCAGCGGCAATCCTTTTGGCGGCTTGCGGTGGCGGGGCCAAAATGCACCGGTTGCCGGTGGCCAGCGGCATTCCGGGCACATTTGGCGATAGTGATCCGCATGATTGGCAAGGCCGCGCCCCGGTGCATTACCCGGTACACGGCATTGATGTGTCGCGCTGGCAAGGTGATATAAATTGGCCGGTCGTATCGCGCGCAAGCATTGCTTTTGCCTACCTCAAGGCGACTGAAGGCGGCGATCACATTGATCCGCGCTTCAAGGATCATTGGCGGGGCGCAAAGCGCGCCGGTTTGCCGCGCGGGGCCTATCACTTTTTCTACTTATGCACCCCCGCCGCGCAACAAGCGCGCTGGTATATCCGCAATGTCCCGCGCGAGGCGGGCAGTTTGCCGCCAGTTCTTGATATCGAATGGAACCATACCTCTCGCACTTGCCGCATTCGGCCGGATGCAAAAACTGTGCGGGCCGAGATCCGCACCTTCCAACGCATCATCGCCGCCCATTACGGCCAGCGCCCGGTGATCTATACCACGGTGGATTTCTGGCAGGCGAACGATCTGGCCCTGCTTGGCGGTGAAGAGTTCTGGCTGCGCTCGGTTGCGGGGCATCCGTCCAAGGTGTTTCCCGGTGCCAGGTGGAGTTTTTGGCAATATACCGGCACCGGTGTGGTGCCGGGCATTGGCACATCGGTTGATATCAACGCTTTTGCAGGCTCGCCCGAGGCTTGGGCCAGCTGGCTCGCCAACCGGCAACTTTGAAAAGCTCGAAAAGGTCTGCCCGAAAGTCATCTTGCCGATTTCGCGGGACTTTGCCGCCATCCGGGTCATGCCAAATATCGGCGGCATCCGGCGCATTGCTGCGCTTGCCGCAACCGATCGGAGTGATCAGTTCCTTTATGATCGTTGTCAATGTCTGAAAGAACAGTATGGATTTGCCGACGGCCATCGCAGAAAGGACCATAGCAATGCCCAAGATCGCCCTAGTTCTTTCCCCCGGTTTCGCGGATTGGGAATATGCCTTCATCGCGGGCACTGGCGGCCCCTTTTACGGAATGGATGTAGAGTTCTTCGCACCGATCCCCGGCAAGCTCGTCTCACAAGGCGGGCTTACAGCGACGGTCTCGCGTGGGACCCAAGAGATCGCTGGCTGGAGCCCGGATGTGGTGGCCGTCATCGGAAGCTTCGGTTGGCAACATGAGGGCGCACCAGACATATCTGATGTTCTGACAGCACAACGCGCGCGCGGCGGATCCGTCGCCGGTATCTGTGGGGGCACGCTTGCACTCGCCCGGGCGGGGCTTCTCGACAAGGTTCGCCACACCTCAAACGATCTGGCGTTCCTGACCGACAACGCGCCGAAATACGCGGGGGCATCACGCTATGCGGTATCGCCCAAGGCCATCACCGACGATCGCATCATCACAGCCCCGGGCACCGCACCGACAAGCTTCACGGCGGCAGTGCTTGAGGCCGCGGGAATGGACGCCGAAACCGCTCAACAGTTTCGCGCCTTGGCCGCTGCCGAGCATCAATAGCAGCAACCCTTCGCAAAGCCCCCAATCATCGATCTGTATGGGCTCAACTCGGATCAGAACATTGTGCGGACCTGTCCAAAGAAAAAGGGCCGGTCCCCCAGCCCTTCTTCTGTTCAAAAATACCTCGGGGGGAGGGCCCTCAAGGCCCGGGGGGCAGCGCCCCCCAAACCGCCCCTCAAACCGCCTGTCAGCCGTTCACCCGGATACGCTCATTCGACGGATCAAACGGGCTGTCTTCCACCACGGTAACGTCAAACAGTTCGCGGAACATCCGCAGCTTCAGCTTCTGGCCCACCCCGGCCAGATCCGAGCGCACATAACCCATGCCGATCTGCTTGTTGAAGGCCACCGACCAGCCGCCCGAAGTCAGACGCCCGATCTTCACGCCGTCATGCAACAACGCCTCTTTGCCCCATGGGTCGGCATCGCCCGGCCCGTCGATCAGCACCGTGACGCATTTGAAACGCACGCCGGTGTCGATCATCGCCTGCTTGCCCTGGAAGTCCTTGGAAAGGTCAATGAAACGGTCAAGACCGGCTTCCATGGGCGTCGCATCGCGGCCAAGCTCGGTGCCGAAAGCGCGGTAGGATTTTTCTTGCCGCAGCCAGTTTTGCGCCCGCCCGCCGACAAGCTTCATGCCATGCTTCTTGCCGGCCTCTTCCAAAAGATCGAAAAGGTAGTTCTGCATCTCGATCGGGTGATGCAGCTCCCAGCCCAGCTCACCGGTATAGGCCACGCGGATCGCATTGACCGGGCACATGCCCAGCTCAATCTTGCGCGCTGAAAGCCATGGGAAACGCTTGTTCGACAAAGCGGTTTCCGGGTCGGCATCCTTGATGATCTCTTT
>JBATTI010000248.1:0-3511 GCA_049670445.1 Albidovulum sp.
ACGGTGCTCCATCTGAGAGTTTTTTCCCCGGCAAAGAGGCTATCAAAACGGTTCCACGCGCAGCGCGGCAAGAGTTGTGCGAGATCTTTCCGGGGTTTCAAGATCATGGCGGCGTGTTGGAACATACTCGTTTGGTTCCGGAAAATCGGCAGCAGAAACAACTGGTTGCTAGACACGTCAAAAATAACAAACCGTTGCTTAGCGGGGCGGTAGATTTGTCCTTTGGTCAGTCGAGGTAACCAATTCAACTGCAAAATCATTTCTAGCCGCATTGAGGTAGTGTGGCCATTTGCTTTTGTCACATATTGGTTCTCTTGAAACAGCTTTTGCATAGGACCAGTACCACTAGCAAAGTGGTCCGTTTCTGTCATAATTACTTCACACCAATTTGGTCGCCCCCCGGAAGCGGCCATTGGTGCAGCCGCAGCGAAATGGTACTTTGTCCGCAAAACAGATCATCCGGCCTTGGCAGCGCATCGATTGAAACCCGCCGATCGGGCGGGCTTTCGCGGCTGTTCAGCCGTTTGCTTCGCGGATCTTGTCGGCGGCTTCCTTGGAATAGGCCACGCCTTTTTCTTCAAAAAGCTGATCAAGTTCGCCCGAGATCGTCATCTCGGTGACAATGTCGCAACCGCCGATAAATTCGCCCTTCACATAAAGCTGGGGCACGGTCGGCCAGTCGGAAAAATCCTTGATCCCCTGACGAATGTCAGAATCGGCCAGGACATTCACATCGGCAAATTCGACACCCATATAGTTCAGCACCCCCGCCACGCGGCTGGAAAAGCCGCATTGGGGTGCGGTTTTCGTGCCTTTCATGAACAAGACGACGTCATTGCTGCTGACGGCTTCGCGGATCTGATCAAGCGCTGCGGTTGTGGTCATTGGCTTTACTCCGGGGCTTTGGTGGTCAGGGCAAGGGCATGCAGATCGCCGCGCTCGCCGTCCATCTTTCCTTTAAGCGCGGCATAGACCGCGCGCTGCTGCTGAACGCGGTTAAGGCCGCGAAAGCTTTCATCGATGACCTCTGCCGCCCAGTGATTTCCATCGCCGGCAAGATCGGTGATGGTGATCTTGGCCTCTGGGAATGTCGCCCGGATGAGGTTTTCGATGTCTTGCGCTTCCATCGCCATGTGGCGTCCCTTTGTCATTGTCGTCTTGGGTGAATGTAGGCCCGCAGGGCGCGGGCCGCAAGATCGCCTTTGAAGCTGGATCACCCCACCGCCGCGGCAAAAGCCGAGCGATAAAGGGTCGAAAGCTCTGCCAAAGGTGCGGATGCCGGGCCGAATTTGACCATGTCGCCGCCAAAGCGGCCTTCGCGGCTGATCGGGACCCCGGCCTGTGCTGCCGCCGCAATCAACGCATCCGCCTGATCGGGGCTGCAGGCCACCAGATAACGGGCCTGATCTTCGCCAAAAAGGCTTGGCGCATCAGCGGCATCAAGGGCGACGCCGATCTGCGCGCCCTCCGCCATCTCAAACGCCGCAAGTGCGAGGCCGCCATCGGAAAGGTCGGTGGCGGCGCGCAACAGTTTGCGGTTGGCGCGCAGGAATTCGCCGTGGCGCTTCTCGGCCAGAAGATCGACATGCGGCGCATCACCGTCTTCGCGACCGAACGCCTCGGCCAGAAGGGCCGATTGGCCAAGATGGCCCCGTGTTTCGCCAATCACCAACAAAAGATCGCCGTCGCCTGGAAGGCCCGCAATCACATCGTCCAGCGATGCCAGAATCCCGACCGCCCCGATGGTCGGGGTGGGCAAAATGCCCGCGCCGTCGGTTTCATTGTAAAGGGACACATTGCCCGACACGATCGGCATATCAAGGGCTGTGCAAGCCTCGCCGATACCTTTGATCGCCCCGACCAGCTGCCCCATGATCACCGGTTTTTCGGGGTTGCCGAAATTAAGGTTATCGGTCGCGGCAAGGGGCAGGGCGCCCACCGCCGTCAGATTGCGATAGGCTTCGGCGACCGCTTGTTTTCCGCCCTCATAGGGGTTGGCCATCACGTAGCGCGGTGTCACATCCGAGGTGAAGGCAAGCGCCTTGCCGGTGCCATGCACCCGCACCACACCGGCGCCAAGCCCCGGTGCGCGGACGGTATCGGCCATCACGCTGGTGTCATACTGCTCCCAGACCCAGGCCTTATGGGCGTAGTTCGGGCTGCCGATCAGCGCCCTGAGGCCCTTGATCGGGTCAATCGCCGGGCTGTCGGCCAGCGCCGTTGCGGCTGGCGTTTCAACCCAGGGCCGATCATATTCCGGCGCACTTGAGGCGAGTTTCGACAATGGCAGGTCGGCCTTGATCTCATTGCCATGCATAATCAGGAAACGGTCTTCGGCGATGGTTTCGCCCACAAGCGCGAAATCAAGATCCCATTTCTCAAAGATCGCCCGCGCCTCGGCCTCTTTTTCGGGCTTAAGCACCATAAGCATGCGTTCTTGCGATTCCGACAGCATCATTTCATAGGCGGTCATCGCCTTTTCGCGGGTTGGCACCCGGTCAAGGTCAAGGCGGATGCCAAGGCCACCCTTGTCGCCCATCTCGACCGCCGAACAGGTCAGACCGGCGGCCCCCATATCCTGAATGGAGATAACGGAATCCGAGGCCATAAGCTCCAGACAGGCCTCCAGCAGGCGCTTTTCGGTGAAAGGATCGCCGACCTGAACGGTGGGGCGCTTGTCTTCAATCGTGTCGTCGAATTCGGCCGATGCCATGGTCGCACCGCCAACCCCGTCGCGCCCGGTCTTGGCGCCAAGATAGACAACGGGCATGCCGACGCCCGAGGCCGCCGAATAAAAGATCTTGTCGGTATCGGCGAGGCCCGCAGCAAAGGCATTCACCAGACAATTGCCGTTATAGGCGGCATGAAAGCGCACTTCGCCGCCGACATTCGGCACACCAAAGCAATTGCCGTAGCTGCCCACACCTTCGACCACGCCTTTCACCAGATGCGCGGTCTTGGGATGCGAGGGCACACCAAACGACAGCGAATCCATCGCCGCAACGGGCCGCGCGCCCATGGTGAAGACATCGCGCAGGATGCCGCCGACGCCGGTCGCGGCACCTTGATGCGGCTCGATATAAGACGGGTGGTTGTGGCTTTCCATCTTGAAGATAATCGCCTGACCGTCACCGATATCAACGACGCCGGCATTCTCACCGGGGCCGCAAATCACCTGAGGGCCGGTGGTGGGCAGGGTGCGCAGCCATTTCTTTGAGGATTTGTAGGAACAATGCTCATTCCACATGGCCGAGAATATCCCAAGTTCGGTGAAACTCGGCTCGCGTCCGATGATCTCTAGGATCCGCTGATATTCGTCGGGCTTCAGCCCATGTGCGGCAATCAGCGCATCGGTGATCTTCGGCTCTTGCATCATGTCCCCCAGGGCTTGGATGGCCGTTCTCATAGGCCATGTCGGCCGGGGGGAAAAGGGTGGGGAAGCCAGCAATTTGCGAAAAACGTCCGTCTATTCGCGAAAACACGGGGTTTGGCGTTTCTGCCTTGGGGGGCT
>JBATTI010000249.1:0-4364 GCA_049670445.1 Albidovulum sp.
CCGCACCGTTCAATTTCCGCATTCAATTTCCGTGGTTTGGCTATTCCGGCTATAAGCTGGCCGTGGTGGCGGCGGCGGCGGCGGTGCTGGGCCTGGTGTGGCTTTTGCTGACGCGCAGCAAGATCGGGCTGATCATGCGCGCCACCCAGGAAGACCGTGAAACCGCGCGCGCCTTTGGCATCAATGTTGATAAGGTCTATGCCGGTGTCTTCGGGTTGGGGGCGGCGCTGGCGGCGGTGGCGGCGGTGCTGGTGGTGCCGATCCAGCAGGCGCATTACCTGATGGGGGGCGATCCTTTGTTGCTGTCGTTCATCGTGGTGATCATCGGCGGTCTGGGGTCTTTGCGCGGCACGTTGGTGGCGGCGCTGCTGATCGGGCTGTCGGATGGTGTGATCTCTACGTTTTTTGCGCCGACTTTGGCCAAGATCATCGCAACCTTGCTGGTGGCCCTTGTGCTGGTCTTTCGCCCTCAGGGCCTGTTCGGGACCCGCAGCGCATGAGGGTGCAGTTGGATAAAAGGCTGGTGGATAAAAGGCTGGTGGATAAAAGGCTGGGCCTGCATCTGGGGCTGCTGGCGCTGCTGGTCGTGGGGCATTTCGTGTCGCCGGTCTATCACCACAGCAATCTGGCCAAGATCATGGTGCTGGCCGTCTATGCGATGGGGTATAATATCGCCTTTGGCTATACCGGGTTGTTAAGCCTTGGGCATGCCTTGTTCTTTGCCTCGGGGCTTTATGCGGCGGGGATGTTGATATCGGTTGGCGGCTGGTCAGCGGGGCCTGCGATGGCGGCCGGGGTGTTGGCCGGAGGAGCGATGGCCGTTGCGGTGGGGATGCTGGCTTTGCGCACGACGGGTGTGGCCTTCATGATTGTCACCTTGATGTTCGCGCAGGCGGGATATCTGACGATCCTGTACCTTGGAACCTGGACGCGGGGCGATGAAGGCATTGTTATTGCCCAAGCGGCGCGCGCGATCGGGGGGATAGATCTTTCCGATGACAACACCCGCTATATCGCGGCTTTGGCGCTGTTTGCGGTGGCGCTGTTGATCAATCTGGCCTTGGTTTTATCGCCCAGGGGCCGGGTCATGGTGGCGATGCGCGAGAATGAGGAACGCGCCCGGATGCTGGGCTATAACCCTTTCGCGGTGAAGCTGACGGCGCTGAGCATTTCGGGCCTTTATGCCGGGGCGGCGGGGGCGGCCTATGCGGTGATGTTTGGCTATGTGGGGGCGAATTTCGCCTCGGTCCAATATTCGATCTTGCCGCTGTTATGGGTGCTTTTGGGCGGGGCGGGCACGGTAATGGGGCCGTTTATCGGCGTTTTGGTGATGTTTTACCTGATTGATACGGCAAGTTCGGTCCCCTCGGCCACGCTGTTGGTGGTGGGGGTCGCCCTTGTGGCGCTGGTGCTGTTTGCGCCCGCCGGGCTTTTGGGGACGATACGCGACAGGTGGCTGAAATGGCTGCCGTAAGCTTGTTAGAGGCACGGGGTCTGGTCCGCCATTTTGGCGGGCTGAAGGCGGTGGACGGGGTGGATTTTGACCTGGCGGCAGGCGAGATTCACGCCTTGATCGGGCCGAATGGCGCGGGCAAGACCACCTTTGTCAGTCTTTTGTCGGGCCGGATCGAGGCGCAGTCGGGCAACATCCGCTTTGACGGGCGTGACATCACCGGGCTTGCCGCCCATGCCCGGGTGCGCCGGGGAATTGCCTATACGTTTCAGATCACCCGGATCTTTGCCCGGCTGACGGTTTTTGACAATGTCGCCCTGGCGGTGCAGGGGCGCGGCGTGGCCAGACGTTTGCCGCATGAAACCCGGGCGGCACTGGAACGGGTGGGGCTGGAGGGCCGCGCCGATCAGGTGGCCGGCACGCTGAGCTATGGCCATCAGCGCCTGTTGGAGATTGCCATGGGGCTGGCCCTGCACCCCAAGCTTTTGATTCTGGATGAGCCGACGCAGGGTCTTGCCAATAGCGAGATCGAGGGGTTCAAGCAGATCGTTCGCGGGCTGGTGCCTGATACCACGGTGCTGTTGATTGAGCATAATATGGATGTGGTCATGGACCTTGCCGAACGCATCACGGTGTTGAATTTCGGGCAGGTGCTGGCGACCGGTACGCCAGAGGCGATCCGTGCCAACAAGGCGGTGCAAGCCGCCTATCTGGGGGGCTGAATGCTGCGGCTTGAAGGGGTGGAAGCGGGCTATGACGATGTGCAGGTCTTGCGCGGGCTGAGCCTTGAGGTGACCTCGGGCGAGGTTTTATGCGTGATGGGGCGCAATGGCGCGGGCAAATCGACGATGATGAAGGCGATCATGGGTTTGGTGCCGGTCACGGCGGGGTCCATCACGCTGGACGGTACCCTTGTGTCGGGATTGGCCGCCCATAAGGTGCCGCGCCAGGGTCTGGCCTATGTGCCGCAGGGGCGGCGGTTGTTTGGTGAGTTGACGGTGGCCGAGAATATCGAGATCGGCCTGATGACCCGCAAGCGTGATGCGCGGGTGCGCGATAATGTGCTGGAGCTGTTTCCGCGATTGCGCGAACGCATGGGGCAGGTGTCGCGCACCTTGTCGGGCGGCGAGCAACAGATGCTGGCGATTGCCCGCGCGCTGTGTCTGGAACCCAAGGTCTTGTTGCTGGATGAACCGACCGAGGGGCTGCAACCCTCGATGATCGCTTTGATCCGTGATACGGTTGTGGCGCTGAAGGCGACGGGGGTGGCGACGGTGCTGGTGGAACAGCGCGTTGACGCGGCCTTGTCGGTGGCCGACCGGATCGCTTTTGTCGTCGGCGGGGCGGTGGCCGAGACGCTGCCCGCCAAGGGGCTGCGCGCGGATGCGGCGCAATTTGCCACTTATGTAGGCATTTAGGGCGGCGGCTGCGCAAGTTCGGGCGGGGCGGCCAGTATTTTCTTGCGCGAATCTTCAAAAACTTTACCATTTGATAAAATATTCGCAGAACCGACAATATGACAGGGGGTCTAAACATGAGTTCAATTTCCAAAGCCGGGCTAAGCCGGCGTCAGCTTATGGCAACGGCGGGCGCGGTCGCGGCCACCGGGATTGTCGGTTTGCCGACGGCCTTGCGCGCCGAGGGCCCGGTAAAGGTTGCGGGCATCTATACGGTGCCGGTTGAACAGCAATGGGTCAGCCGCATCCATGTGGCCGCTGAGGCTGCCGTGGCGGCGGGTGCGGCGGAATATGTCTATTCCGAAAACACCGCGAATACCGATTACACCCGCGTCATGCGCGAATATGCCGAACAGGGCTATCAGCTGATCGTCGGTGAAATTTTCGGGGTGGAACAAGAGGCCCGCGAGGTTGTGGCCGAATATCCCGGCGTGGCCTTCCTTCTGGGGTCGAGCTTTCTGGAAGATCCGGCGTTGCCGAACCTCTCGGTCTTTGACAATTACATTCAGGACGCAAGCTATCTTTCGGGCATCATCGCGGGTGCGATGACCAAGGGCAGCATCGGCATGGTCGGCGGCTTTCCTATCCCAGAGGTCAACCGGCTGATGAATGCCTTCATGGCGGGCGCGCGGGAAATGAACCCCGATATTGCCTTCCAGGTTTCCTTTATCGGGTCGTGGTTCGATCCGCCCAAGGCCAAGGAAACCGCGTTTGCGATGATCAGCAGTGGCGTCGATATGCTTTATGCGGAACGTTTCGGGGTCTCTGATGCCGCGCAAGAAAAGGGCGTTCTGGCGATTGGCAATGTCATCGACACCCAGGCTGATTACCCCGATACGGTTGTCGCCTCGGCGCTGTGGCATTTTGAACCGACGCTGAATGCAGCGCTTGCGGCAGTGGCGGCAGGTACGTTCACGGCGGCGAATTACGGCACCTATTCATTCTTGAAAGAGGGCGGCTGTTCGCTGGCACCTTTGGGGACGTTTGAGGGCAAAGTGCCCGAGGCCGCGATGGCGCTTGTTGCAGAACGTGAAGCCGCGATCAGGGATGGATCCTTCACGGTCGAGATCAACGACGCAGAGCCGACCTCGTCCTGATGGCCGCTAATAACAAGGCGGAGGTTGTCCTTCGCCTTGACCGGATCACCAAACGTTTCGGGCCGCTGATTGCCAATGACGGCATCAGTTTCGATCTGAAGAAGGGCGAGGTTATTGCCCTTCTGGGCGAAAATGGTGCGGGCAAGACGACGCTGATGAACGTTCTTTTCGGCCATTACACGGCCGATGAAGGGCGGGTGGAGGTGTTTGGCCAAGACCTGCCGCCCGGTCATCCGCGCGCGGCGCTGGGGGCCGGTGTGGGAATGGTGCATCAGCATTTCACCCTTGCCGACAACATGAGCGTTTTGGAAAATATCCTGCTTGGCACCGGGTCGCTTTTCGCCCCGCGCCTTCATG
>JBATTI010000250.1:0-4764 GCA_049670445.1 Albidovulum sp.
TGCGGTCATAAAGCCCCGGTTCGATCTGGGCGGGGCTGACAAATTCGAAATCGTCAAAGACCAGATGTTCGTACATGTCATCCGACATGATCCAGACATGCGGATGGCGCATCAGCACATCGGTCAGACCTTTAAGCTCGGCCCGGCTGTAGCCCGCCCCGGTGGGGTTTGAGGGCGAGTTGAAGATGAACCATTTGGTCTGGGGGGTGATTGCGGCTTCCAACTGCGCGGGCGTCAGTTTGAAATTGCTGTCGATGCCGCATTCCACGGCCACCGGGGTGCCGCCCGCCAGCAAGACCATATCGGGATAGCTTACCCAATAGGGTGCCGGGATGATCACCTCATCGCCCGGATTGAGCGTGGCCATCAGCGCATTGTAAAGCGTTTGCTTGCCGCCGGTGCCGACCGAAACCTGCTGCGGCGTGTAGTCCAGACCATTCTCGCGCTTGAACTTGGCGCAGATGGCCTTCTTCAGCTCTGGGATGCCGTCAACGGCGGTATATTTGGTGCGGCCTTCGCCAATCGCGCGGATCGCGGCCTCCTTGATGTTTTGCGGCGTGTCGAAGTCCGGCTCGCCGGCGCCAAGGCCGATCACGTCTTTTCCGGCGGCCTTCAATTCTTGTGCCTTGGTGGATACGGCGATCGTCGGTGACGGTTTGACGCGCCCTAGCGTGTCGGACAAAAAGGCCATCTTTCGGGGACTCCGGTTTGAAACTTTCGGCTTTATGTCATAGGGTGCGCGCAATCGGCAATCAAGCACGACAAAGGAGCAGGACATGCAAGGTGATTCTACTTGTGGGTGGTATAGTGATGAAACCGCAACCCTGGGTGACCGTCTTGCAGCCGCGCGTGAGCAGCAGGGCATGAGCCAAAGCGATCTGGCCCGCCGGTTGGGGGTGCGGACCAAAACCATCAGCCAATGGGAGGCGGATGCATCCGAGCCGCGTGCGAATCGGGTGCAGATGCTGGCGGGCCTGTTGGGTGTGTCCTTGCGCTGGCTGTTGACGGGGGAAGGCGAGGGGGTCGATGGCCCCGCGACAGCCCCCGCGGATGCGGCCCCCAGCCCGATCAGCGGGCTTTTGGCGGAATTGCGCGAATTGCGCGGGCAGATGAGTGCGGCAAGCACGCGGATTGGCCTGATCGAAAAGCGGCTGCGCAACGCTTTGGCGACCGCTGAATGACAAAAGAAGACGCCGCCGCCCGGCTTAAACGCATGGCCATGCGCAGCTGGCGGCGGGGCATGAAGGAAATGGACCTGATCCTTGGGCCCTATGCGGATGCCCATCTGGCGCGCATGGATCAGGCGGACCTTGATCTTTTTGACGCGTTACTGCTTGAGAATGATCAGGATATTTATCCCTGGATCACCGGGGCCGCCGCGCGGCCAGAGCGTTATTTTGACCTTTTGGCGAAGGTCACCGCATTCTCTTTGCAAAATTCCCGCGGCTTTTAACTGAAATTTCGGTTTTTCCGGCGAACCTGCCTTCAAGCAGTGATTTACGGAGAATGATCATGACCATGCACGCGCCGCTTAGTGATGCCCCTCAGTCAGGGTATCTGTCGGATTATCTGGATATGTTGGGGCTGGTCGAACGGCTTCACCGGTTGTTGCTGGATGTGATCAAGGATGAATTCGAACGCCTTGGCCAGTTGGAGATCAACGCCGTTCAGGCCTTGTTGCTGTTCAACATCGGGGCCAATGAGGTGACCGCGGGTGAATTGAAAACCCGTGGCTATTACCAAGGCTCAAACGTCAGCTACAACCTCAAGAAACTGGTTGAGATGGGCTATATGCACCATGAGCGCAGCGAACTTGATCGCCGCTCGGTGCGTGTCAGGCTGACCGAAAAGGGCGATCTGGTGCGCAGCCAGGTCGGCGATCTGTTCCGCCGCCAGGCCGAAAGCATGGATCAGCGCGGGTTGATCGGGCTTACCGGGCTGAGTGAGATGAACGGAATGTTCAAGCGGATGGAACGCTTCTGGGCCGATCAGATACGCTATATTTATTAAGGCGTTGTCACCGGGCAAAGGCGAAGGCGCTTACCAATGCAACAACCTGCCAAGGTTCCGGCCTACCAAGGTTCCGGCCTACCAATGTCCGGTATTGGCCATGCTTGCCCATGGTTCTTGCGGGGGCAGGGACGCGCCCTTTTGCAACAGCTCGATCGAGACATTGTCGGGCGACCGCACAAAGGCCATATGCCCATCGCGCGGCGGCCGGTTGATAACCACGCCATTGGCCGCAAGATGCGCGCAGGTGGCGTAAATATCATCCACCTCATAGGCCAGATGCCCGAAATGCCGGCTGTCGGCGGGCAATCCGTCATCGCCATCCCAGTTATAGGTCAGCTCCAGCGGCGTGTCGGGTTGGCCCGGTGCTGCAAGGTAGACCAGCGTGAAACGGCCCGCCTCACTTTCATGACGCCGGATCTCTTCCAGCCCCAAAAGCCGGTAAAAAGCCATCGAGACCTCCAGATCCGCCACCCGGACCATCACATGCAGATAGCGTATCGCCATTTCAAAACCCCTGTTTCCTGAAGCCGAGCTTATCAGGCCCGTTGGGTCTATAAAATCACATCCTGTCGTGGTTACAAGAGTGTGATCGCCAATATATAGTGGCCATCGATTCGACCCGAGGAGCCACAAATGACCCTGACCCCCGAACAGCTTGCCGAAATCGAAGATGCACGCAGCCATCCGCGCCAAACCCTGCGTGCCGTGTCCGAGGGGATGGAGGCGCATCTGTACAAAGCCCATCCGGTGCTGGACCACGGCCTTGTGCGGGTCATCGACTATATGGGCGACGATGCGGCCATCACCCAGGCGGCGCGGGTGTCATACGGGCGCGGCACCAAGGCGGTGCAGAATGACGAAGGCCTGATCCGCTATCTGATGCGCCACTGGCATTCGACCCCGTTCGAGATGTGCGAGGTCAAATTCCACGTCAAACTGCCGGTCTTCGTGGCCCGCCAGTGGATCCGCCACCGCACCGCCAACGTCAACGAATATTCGGCCCGCTATTCGATCCTTGACCGCGAATTCTACATCCCCGAGGCAGGCCAGCTTGCCGCCCAATCGACGGTCAACAATCAGGGCCGCGGCGCGATGCTGGAAGGCGCCGAGGCGCAGCGGGTTTTGGATATGCTGCGCGATGATGCCACCCGCAGCTATGACCATTATGAGGCGATGTTGTCTCAGGACGGCCAACAGGGGCTGGCGCGCGAACTGGCGCGGATGAACCTGCCTGCCAATGTCTATACGCAGTGGTACTGGAAGGTTGATCTGCACAACCTCTTCCACTTCCTGCGCCTGCGCGCCGATGCCCATGCGCAATATGAGATCCGGGTTTACGCCGAACTGATGTGCCAGATCGTGCGCGACTGGGTGCCCCTGGCCTACGGGGCGTTCGAAGATTACCGGCTTGGGGGCGCGACGCTGTCGGGCAAGGCGATTGAGGTGTTGAAACGCCGCTTGGCCGGGGAAGTGGTGACGCAGGAAAGTTCGGGGATGTCGAAGGGCGAATGGCGGGAGTTTGAGGGGGTTTTGAACGGCCCGGCATAGCCGGGGCAAAACGCCCCTGCGGAGGGTTTTGAGTGAAAAACGGGTGCGAAAGCCTTCGCGGCCCCGAGGGATGACATATAGACCGGTCTGGCGAGAGCGGAATAGCCCGGTCGCCGCCCGAACCGCCCCCAAGGGGGGGGGCGGGCGCTGCCCACTGAAGCGCTATGAACCCAAAATGACGAAAAGGGGCGTGTTGCCACGCCCCTTACGCCCCCCACCCGTTTCTTGCCGTGCCCCCACGGCAAGGCCGGTTATCTGGCGGGTACCACCATACGCGCCTTACTTGCCATTTTCTGCCGGGCCACGGCCAGCGACACCACGGTTGTGTCCAGGCCGATGCGTTCGACAACCTCGCGAAATGTCGGGGTTGACTGAAACAGCTCCTCGCGCGTGACGCCGTCGTCAAGTGTCAGGGTCACGCGGCAACTTGCAACCGCACCCAATGCGCGCCTGCGGCCTTCGCGCAGCTTTTGCTCCATCCGGGCAGATACCGAGCGCCCCAAAAAATCAAATCGGTCATTCTTCGTCATAAAATCTCTCCGAAAAATCGCATCAGTTTAAAAATCGTTAACTCCCTAGCTGTCTGGCCGATCACGCCAAATGTGGCAAGTTTGTGGCAAGAATAGGGGCGTAAATGTGGCGCGGAGTGAGTAATTCAGGAACAATTCACAGCAGCGAAATAGATTGTTCTGAAAACCCCCGGAAAACGGGCCCGCCAGCCCAACCGGGCACCCGTCACCCCAGACTCAGAGCCTTAGGGTTGCAGGAGCCTGTTTCACGCGGGTTGAATTTTGCAGAAGTTGCGGTCGCCGCATTGGTGGGGATCGGAATTGGGCCTTAACAGGTTTTTGAAAATCATTTAGGATCAACGCGTTGCAAAATACGTAACCACGTGAAATCAGCCCCGAAAGGCCCCAGATGATCCTCTACGGCATTCCGACCTGCGATAGCTGCAAAGCGGCGCTCAAGGCCCTGACCGCCGCCGGTCACACCGTTACTTTTCGTGATATCCGGGCCGAGCCCCTGACAGAAGATGAACGGTTTGAGTTTATCACCGAATTCGGCGACCGGATCATCAACCGCCAATCAACCAGCTGGCGCGGCCTTTCCGATTGGCTGAAGGCCTCGGAAGCCGATGCCCAGCTGGAAGCCCAGCCGACCTTGATGAAGCGCCCGGTGATCCGGTCGGGCGATGTCTTGACG
>JBATTI010000251.1:0-19107 GCA_049670445.1 Albidovulum sp.
TACCCGCGAAATCGCCCAATTCGGTGAGGGTGCCGTGGCCGGTTGGAGCGTGATCATGCGGCTGAGCATCCTTGCCTTTGGCGGGATTTTTGCGCTTTCGGGTGCGATTGGCGGGATCATCGGCCAAAACTACGGGGCGCGCCGCCCCGACCGCGTGGCCGAGGCGTTTGTGGCCGCGCTGAAATTCTGCGCGGTCTATACGCTGATCACCTGGGCGCTTATGGCGGCGCTTAGCGGCCCGATCGCAACCTCTTTCCGCCTGTCACCCGAGGGCGAGGCGATTGTACGGATGTTTACCCATTATGCCGCTGGCGCCTTCATCTTTACCGGTGCATTGTTCGTGGCCAATGCGGCCTTCAACAATCTTGGCCGCCCGTTGTGGAGCACCGGCGCCAATTGGATGCGCGACGGCATCTTGATGTTTCCGCTGGCGTTGGTTCTAACGGGTTGGTCAGGTGCGACGGGTGTTGTCTGGGCCAATGCTTTGGCCAATGTTCTGGCCGGAAGTGTGGCGGGCTGGCTTGCCTGGCGCTATATTTGCCGTCTGAAGGCCGGTGCGCCGCGGCTGGACCCGGCTTCGACTTGACGTTAGGTCGGGCGACGAATACTCGGCGCGTCGACGATGTGACCGGAGGCCTTGATGCCGACCTATGCTGCCCTGACCACACTTGAAGCCAAGGAATCCGCCGATGCCCTTGCCGAGGCGATGGATAATTTCCTTCCCGCCCCGATGGGTGTGGGGGTGTTCGAGATCGAGGACGGCTCTGGCCGGTATGAGGTTGGGGTTTATTTCGAGGAAGAACCCGACGATACCGAACTGGCGCTGATGGCCGCCATCTACGGCGCGCGCCCCTTCACCGTGTCTTTGGTGCCCGATACCGACTGGGTCGCGCATGTGAAACGCGAATTGCAGCCGGTCGAGGCGGGGCGGTTCTTTGTCTACGGCTCCCATGATGCCGACCGGGTTCCCGATGGGTCTGTCGCCTTGCTGATAGAGGCGGCGATGGCCTTTGGAACCGGCCACCACGGCACCACATATGGCTGTTTGATGGCGCTTGACCGGTTGGACCGTTGCGGCTTTCGCGGCCGCAATGTTGCCGATATCGGATGCGGGACGGCGGTTTTGGCCATGGCTGCCGCTTCGATCTGGCCCGAAGCGGTGATTGCCTCTGATATTGATGCGACGGCGGTTGATGTGGCCCTTGTCAATGTGGCGGCCAACGGTCTGGGCGACAAGGTGCGCTGCGTCGAGGCGGCAGGCTTTGGCCAGGCAGAGCTGGCCGCGCGCGCGCCTTATGATCTTGTCTTCGCCAATATCCTCAAAGGCCCGCTGATTGATCTTGCGCCTGATATGGCGAAACATATCGCGTCGGGCGGTTATGCCATTTTGTCCGGCATCCTCAATACCCAGGCTGATGAGGTGCTTGCGGTTTACAAGCGCGCCGGTTTCTTGCCCGCCGCACGCGATGAGGTTACCGAATGGACGACTTTGGTCTTGCGGCGCGGTTAAGGTTGACGTGGAATTTATGCCCCGAAACCGCCGCAATTCCAGATTATGTCGGCATCTCAGATATTTCCAGTGCGGAGGGTCGTCATGGCCGATCCAAATACCAAGAATTTTCAAGGGCGCCTGAAGCGTATTGACCATATTCACAGGGCGGGCGGTGGTTTTGAGGCTGCCGGAACCTTGGGGAAATCCTACTATACCGCCCATCGTTCGCAGCGCCGGAGTTTTCGGCTGTTTCGGCTGTTTCTGGTGATTGCGATTGTCTTGCTGGCGCTTAAGGTCGGCATGCAGCTTGCGGTTGGGGCGGATACCTATGCGTATCGGGTCCAGCAATTGCAAGATGGGCCAATATCGGATCAGATCGGGGCGGCTGTGCTGCGGGCTGATCCGGTTTCATCGGCGATTGTCGCCGGTATTCGCAAGTGGGCCTATTAGGACCGTCGCTGAAAATAATCGCCTGGTCTGAAAATGCGAAGGCCGCATCGGATGTCCGATGCGACCTTAGGCGACGATCGTCGCAGTACCGGGGCCCAAATTAAGCCCGTTGTGTGATATGGTCGATGTCGCCACGGCTCAGGCCGATATCGTCAAGTTCACGGTCCGAAAGCTTGCCAAGAGCGGAGCGCGTCATACGTGCGTCGTTCCAAGAAGCGATTGAAACCAGGATGGCGTTCACCAGGTTCAGCGGGCTGAAGCCGGAAGTTGCTTTGGTTGTCTCTAGCATGGACATGTTGAATTCCTTTTACATGCGGGCGGTCGAGCAGCGATCTTGCCGCCGACAAGAGAGCAAATAGGCGCGTGATATTCGCGGCGCCAGATGCGAATAAGCATCCCCGACATGCACGATTTGCATAGCTGAACCGGGGTGGCGCCGTGGGTCACAATTTTGTCTATAACCTGTTAATATTAAGCCATAAATCCGGGTTCATTCCTGCAAGATCCGTCGGTTTTGGTTGAATTGTTGGCGGATTTGGTAGAAGTGACCGTCATGAGGGGGCGCGGTCGGGCAATGGCCCCGGGGTGGCTTTTACGCTTTGTGATGTTCGCCTTTCGTGCTAATCGTGTCCGAAAAGCAACAGATGGCAATGAGTTGGGGCAGAATATGCGCGTTTTGGGGATTGATCCGGGCCTGAGAAACCTCGGCTGGGGGGTGATTGAGGTGAACGGATCGCGACTCAGTCATATTGCGAACGGGGTTATCCACTCAACCGGTGATGATCTGGCCACGCGGCTGTTGTCGTTGCATACGGCGCTGACTTTGGTTTTGGCTGAATATTGCCCGGATGCGGCGGCGGTAGAGCAAACTTTTGTGAATAAGGATGCGGTCGCCACCCTGAAGCTGGGGCAGGCGCGCGGCATTGCGCTGCTGGTGCCCGCACAGGCGGGGCTTAGCGTCGGGGAATATGCGCCCAACGCGGTCAAGAAGGCGGTCGTGGGCGTGGGCCATGCCGATAAGGCCCAGGTGGCCCATATGGTGCGCCATCAGTTGCCGGGGGTGGACCTGGCCGGGCCCGATGCCGCCGATGCCTTGGCCGTGGCCATCTGTCATGCGCATCAGGTGCAAAGCGCGGGGCGTCTGGCCGCCGCACTGAAGGGGGCGGCATGATCGGGCGGGTTGCAGGGACGATCTTACACCGGGCATCGGATCATGTGCTGATTGATGTGCGCGGTGTCGGCTACATCGTCTATATATCGTCACGAACCGCCGCCAGCCTGCCCGCGGTAGGAGAGGCGGCAGCCCTTTATACCGACCTTCAGGTGCGCGAGGATCTTTTGCAGCTTTTTGGTTTTCCAAGCCTTTTGGAAAAGGAATGGTACCGGCTTTTGGTCACCGTGCAAGGTGTGGGCGCCAAGGCAGCCATGGCCATCTTGGGGGCCTTGGGGCCCGAGGGGGTGAGCCGCGCGATTGCCTTGGGCGATGCCGCTGCGATCAAGTCAGCACCCGGCGTCGGGCCGAAACTTGCGCAACGGGTGGTGCTCGAACTCAAGGACAAGGCCCCGGCGGTCATGGCCCTTGGTGGCGCGCTTGGCATTGAGACGAGTGCGGTGGATGATGTGATCGAGGACGCGGCCCCCAAGCGTCCGGCCTCCGCCGCCCCCAAGCGCGCAATAAATCCGGCCGCCAATGCGACCGCCGACACGCTTTCGGCGCTTATCAACCTCGGTTACGGTCAGGGTGAGGCCGCCGCCGCCGTGGCCGAGGCTGCGAGCGCCAATGAAGGCATGGATGCCGGGGCGCTGATCCGCGCAAGCCTGAAGCTTATGGCGCCGAAGGCATGATATGAGCCAGCCAGACCCCACCCTTCGCCCGACCCCGCAACCGGATGATCTTGACCGGTCCTTGCGCCCGCAGACGCTTGACGATTTCGTCGGACAGCAAGAGGCGCGCGCCAATCTGCGGGTCTTCATCGAAAGCGCGCGGATGCGCGGTCAGGCGATGGACCACACGCTTTTCCATGGCCCCCCCGGCCTTGGCAAGACCACGCTGGCGCAGATCATGGCGCGTGAACTTGGGGTGAACTTCCGCATGACCTCTGGCCCGGTTCTGGCGCGGGCCGGCGATCTGGCCGCGATCCTCACCAATCTTGAGGCGCGCGATGTGTTGTTCATCGACGAGATCCACCGCCTTAACCCGGCGGTGGAAGAGGTGCTTTACCCCGCGCTGGAGGATTTTGAGCTGGATCTGGTGATTGGCGAAGGCCCTGCGGCGCGCACCGTCCGGATCGAGTTGCAGCCCTTCACGCTTGTGGGCGCCACGACGCGGATGGGGCTATTGACCACCCCTCTGCGTGACCGGTTCGGGATTCCGACGCGGTTGCAGTTTTATTCGGTCGAGGAGCTGGATCATATCGTCACCCGTGGGGCGCGGCTTTTGAACATCGAAAGTGAACCTGCAGGCACGCTTGAGATCGCCCGCCGGGCGCGCGGAACCCCGCGGATCGCGGGGCGATTGCTGCGCCGGGTCGTCGATTTCGCGCTGGTCGAGGGCGACGGGCGCCTGACCCGCGCGCTTGCCGATAATGCGCTGACCCGGCTTGGGGTCGATCATCTGGGGCTGGACGGGGCCGACCGGCGCTATCTGAGCCTGATCGCCGAAAATTATGCAGGCGGGCCGGTGGGGGCCGAAACCCTTTCCGCGGCGCTATCCGAGGCACGCGATTCGATCGAGGAAGTGATCGAGCCGTTCTTGCTTCAGCAAGGCCTTATTCAACGCACCCCGCGGGGGCGGATGCTGGCGGCCAAGGCCTGGGCGCATCTGGGGCTGCCCCAACCCAAACCGCCGGGGCAGGATGACCTGTTCGTGAAATAGCGCGATTTTCACAGTGAAAATTTTCATAAAGCATTGATATTAAATGAATCTGTGAAAAATCTTCATGAAAAATTAACCGTTTTTCAGGCTGAACCTGCCTGCAGGCGCGCGCTTGATCGGCACCGGTTCGGGCCATCAGTTTGCGCCGGTGTTGGTGGCGGCTATGCGGATCAGGTCGGCTGCCCCAACACTGGCCCCAACACTGGCCCCAACCGTTCTCCGAAGGGCCGTTTCACAAGCTTTTACAGGGTTGATTGATCCACCGTCTTGACATCGGGCAGGGCGTAATAATCCCCCTTGGCATCGCCGAAAATCTGGCGATCCATTGTGAGCCCGGTTGCGCCATCCAATGTCCCGGCCATGATGGAAACGTCATCACTGGAAAGTTCGGTCCAGAAAAGCTGACTGCCGCAGGTCTTGCAAAACGCCCTTCGGGCGGTTGCCGAGGATTGATACCAGCTCAGATTATCGCCGCCCTCAATCTGAAGGTCTTCTTTTCGAACCTGGGTTGCCGCCACATAATGCCCAGAGGTTTTTCGGCACTGTGTGCAATGACAGGCGACAACCGATCGCATTCGACCCAGGACCTGATAGTGCACCGCACCACACAAACAACTGCCTTGCATTGGGGCCCCTTTCCTGAACGCGCCAGATCAGAGTAGCGCGGCCCAAGACAGATCCGAGAGCGCGAACGACCAAAAACTTTCTCTTTTCGACAACTCTGTCAATGCGCCTCATCTGGGGCAGACCTTCGCGGGTTTTGCCGCATCGGCAAGATGGGCGCTGACCGGCCAAAGCGCTGGCCTTATGGGGGCTTTGGCTTGATTGGGCGCAATGAAGACCCTATAGCGTTTCGCGTTAAACCTGAACCGCCCAACGCTGTCTGAAATCAAAGATGTGGGCGCGTTGGTTGATGAGCGATGTTTCAAGTCAAACGCGAAACGCTTTGTGCAACCGGCGGGACAATTTGACCAAAGGGAAAGGTGCCGAAAAGATGGAGCTTTCGGTGGAGGACGTGCAGCGCTTGTTCAGTGGCCCCGGCGGGGCCTACCGTTTTGCGCGTTGGGGGCGGCCGATTGTGCCGGTGGTTTTTGGTGTCGATGAGGCAACGCTGAGCGTGGTCAAGGGCGCGGTTGAGGCGGTGGTGGATCTGGCGGGCCATCAGATCGCCGAGACGGATTTTGAGCTGGGCGCCAATCTGATGCTGTTTTTCTTCTCGGAATGGGACGAATTGCTGGAGGTGCCCAATCTTGACCGCCTGGTCGAAGGCCTTGGCCCGCTGGTGGCGCGGCTGAAGGCGCAAGATGCGCATCATTACCGGCAGTTTCGCTTTGACGAGGCGGGGGCGATCCGCGCGTGTTTTTCCTTTGTGCGGATCAAGGGCGCGCTTGCCGATATGCCCGCCGAGGCGCTGGCGCTGAATGAGGCGGCGCTGATGATCCTGTGCTGGTCCGAGCGGGCCTTTGGCGAGGCCTCGCCTTTGGCAATGGCGGGCGGGGTGACGGTGCTGCGCCCTGATGTGGCATCGGTGATCAGGGCCGCATATGACGCGGCTTTGCCAGCGGCCGCATCGGATGCAAGCCACGCCCTTCGGCTGTCAGCGCGGATAAGCCTTCACCACGAGCGCTTGGGCGTTTCGCGTTGAACCCGACTTGTCCGGCGCTGGCTGAAATCAAAGATTTCAACGCGCCGGATGATGCTTGTTGTCTTGGGTCGTTCGCCAAAGGCTTTAGCCGCCGGTGATCTGAACCTTGCCAATCAGGCGCGCGCCTTTTTCCGAGGACAGGGTCTGGGCGGTGACGTCGGATTTGACCTCGGCCAGTTTTTCAAGCGAGAGTTCCGCGCATTTGATCCGGCCCGATTGCTTGCCCTGGATCTTCACCTGATCGGCCTCGATCGCGCCCTTGACCACGCCGGTGGCATGAACATCGACCGCGCGGGCGGTGATGTCGCCGGTCACATTGCCTTTGACATGCACATCACCACTGTCGGCGGTGATATTGCCGTCGATGGTCAGGTCTTCTTCGATAACCGATTGCGCCATGGCGACTCTCCGATAGAATTTCTTTTGCCTATTGGTAACCGGCATTGACCGGCTTGTCAGGCCCTGCGCGCAAGGATAGGGGTTTTGGGGCCAAATAAGAGGGCGGCGCATGATCCACAGCCACAAGATCCGGGTGTATTACGAAGATACCGATTTGGCGGGGATCGTCTATTATGCGAATTACCTGAAATTCATTGAACGGGGGCGCAGCGAATGGGTGCGCGGGCTTGGGGTGGATCAGGCCCGGCTGCGCGCGGAGCATGGGCTGGTTTTCGCCGTTCGGCGGGTTGAGGCGGATTATCTGCGCCCGGCAAAATTTGATGATGAGCTGGTGGTGACGACTGTGGCCGAAGGTTCGGGTGGCGCGCGGATCAGCCTGCACCAAGAGGTGTTGCGCGGCGCAGAGCGGCTGTTTGTGGCCGAAGTGACATTGGTTTGCATCAATGAAGCCGGGGTGGCGGCGCGATTACCGGCGGACATCCGCCGGGTGATGATGCCGGAGATGCATTGACAAAGCGGTGTATGGCGGCTTCATGCGCCCGGCTTGCGGATGTTGTGGTATTCGCCAAGAAACCGCGTTAGAATCACGTCAAATCAGAGCCGCTCGGTAAAGGGCGGCCTAACCGGCGAGCAGAGATATATGGACACCTCAACTTTAGTTAACGCGCAGGATATCGATTTTTCCTTGTTTGCGCTGTTTTGGCGCGCGTCTTTCGTCGTGCAGCTTGTGATGCTGATGCTGATGGCGGCCTCGGTATGGTCCTGGGCGATCATCGTGCAGAAATTCATCTCGTACCGGCAGGCGCGCACCGAAGCGGCGGTCTTTGACCGGGCGTTTTGGTCGGGCGAGCCTTTGGACGAATTGTTTGAAAAGATCGGGCCGCATCCTGACGGGGCGTCGGAAAAGATCTTTGCCAGCGGCATGACCGAATGGCGGCGCAGTCACCGGCAGGATGGCGGTCTGATCGCCGGTGCGCAGGCGCGGATTGACCGGTCGATGGATGTGGCGATCGTGAAGGAAACCGAAGATCTGACGCGCGGCCTGCCGTTTTTGGCCACGGTCGGGTCAACCGCGCCCTTCATCGGTCTGTTCGGGACGGTTTGGGGGATCAAGACCTCGTTCGAGCAGATCGCGATTTCGCAAAACACCTCGCTTGCGGTGGTGGCGCCGGGGATTGCCGAGGCCTTGGTGGCGACGGCGCTGGGCCTCTTGGCGGCCATTCCGGCGGTTATCTTCTATAACAAGCTATCGACCGACAGTGACCGGATCATCGCGGGCTATGAAGCCTTTGCGGATGAGTTTGCGACCATCTTGTCGCGCCAGCTGGACGCTTGAGCCATGGGTGGTGCGGGCATGAAACCGGGCGGGGGCGGGCGTCGCCGCCGTGGGTCGCGCGGCAAAGCGGCGGTGATGAGCGAGATCAACGTCACACCTTTTGTTGATGTGATGCTGGTGTTGCTGATCATCTTCATGGTCGCAGCACCGTTGTTGACCGTGGGCGTGCCGTTGGAACTGCCCAAGACCGCAGCGCAGGCGGTGCCGACCCAGCAAGAAGAGCCGCTGACCATCTCGGTTCAGGCCGATGGCATCATCTTCATCCAGGAAACCCCGGTGACCGAGGGCGAGCTGATCGCCAAGCTTACGGCAATTGCCGCCGAGCGCGACGATGACAAGCTGTTTTTGCGCGCCGATGGCACCATCCCTTATGAGCGGGTTGTGCAGGTGATGGGCGCGCTGAATGCGGGCGGCTTTTCGAATATCGTTCTTGTGACCGACGCGGGTGGGCCTGAATTCAACGCCACATCCGGTAACGGCGGCTGAGGGGCGGGGGCAACATGCCCATGGAACGTGCAGAACGTATCGGATTGATCGTCTCGGGCGGCGGGCATGGTGCCTTGCTGCTTTGGGCGCTGTTGGGCGGGATCTTCTTCAGCCACGATTTGCCATCACAGATCACCACGACGGAAGTGTCGCTGATGTCTTCGGCGGAGTTTGCCGCAGTGCAGGCGGCGGCCCCCACAGCCCCCACCGAAAGCCCGCCGCAGCCTTCGGTGCCGGCGGCGGCTGAACCGACACCAACGCCAGAACCGCAAGCGGCCCCCGATACCGCCACACCGACCCCGCCCGCGCCGCAAGCCGAGCCGGATGCCGCACCTGATGTAAGCGAACTGGCCCCGGTTGGTACCGAAGTGGTCGATACCCCGCCACCGCCCCAGACCCCGCCGGTGGAGGAACCATCGCCGGTGGTTCAACCCACCATCAGCCAGCGCCCCAAACCCAAGCCCGCGCCGCGCGTGGCCCCGGTGCCAACCGAAGAACCCGCCCCTGATGCCCAGACCGCTGAGACGGCACAGGCCGAAACGGCGCCCACCCCAAGCGAAACCGTCGTGCCCGAGACCCCGACCGAGGCCGAAGCACCGCCCGAAACCGGTGATGTGCTGTTGACCGAGGCGAACAAGGACCAGACCGAAAGCGCTTCATCCGCGCCGCTGACCTCGGGGCGGCCCAGGGCGCGGCCCGAGCTGAAACCTGCGGCGGCACCTGCACCTGCGGCAGAGGCAACGGAAACCGCGACCGCAGAGGCGGTTGACACCGATGCGGCTGTGCTTGCGGCCTTGGATGATGTCTTGTCGGGTGCGGCAAGTGACGAACCTGCGCCCGGAACCGGCTCTGCCGCCTCTGGCCCGCCGATGAGCGGCGGCGAGAAGGATGCCTTGCGCTTTGCGGTGCAAAGTTGCTGGACCTTGGGCGCGGTTTCGACGGAAGCTTTGCAGACAATCGTGACGGTGCGGGTGAACATGGCTGCGGACGGCAAACCGGATGTCGCCTCTATCCGCATGTCGGGATATGAGGGCGGCAGCGATGCGTCGGCCCAGATCATGTTCCGGGCGGCAAAAAGTGCCATCGTGCGCTGCACCAAGACCGGCTATCCTTTGCCCGCCGAAAAATATGAGCAGTGGAAAGATCTGGAATTGGTTTTCGACCCAAATGGCATGAGGGCCAGATGAAAATGACGCCTGATAAGGATCAAACATCATGCGACAGATATCGTTCGCTTGTGGCCGTCGCACCAAAGCCGCTGTGCGGTTCTTGCAAATACCTAACGAAAGTGAGGGCATCATGCGCCTGACAAATACGCTGACTGCAATCGTTCTGGGGGTTGTGGCTGTGCTTGCCCCAAGCCTTTCAGGGGCGCAAGACGGCCCGCTTAGGATTGTGATCGACCAGGGTGTGATCGAGCCTATGCCCTTTGCCGCCCCGGTGTTTATCGCAGAAGGCGAAGGGACGGGCGATATTGCGGCGCAGATTACCCAGGTGGTCGCGGCGGATCTGTCGGGAACCGGGCTTTTCAGGGAAATCCCCCCCAGCGCCTTTATCAGCCCGGTCAGCAGTTTTGACGCCCCCACGGCCTATGAGGATTGGAAGGCGATCAACGCGCAAGCGCTGATTGTCGGCGCGGTCGATACCGAGCTCGGCGGGCGCATCAATGTGAAGTTCCGGCTTTTTGACGTGTTTTCCGGCCAGCAGCTGGGCGATGGCTTGCAGTTTGGCGGGGGCGCAGGTGACTGGCGCCGCATCGCGCATAAGATCGCGGACAATATCTACAGCCGGATTACCGGCGAGTCGGGCTATTTCGACAGCCGGGTGGTTTACGTGTCTGAAAGTGGTCCGAAGGATGCGCGCCTCAAGCGGCTGGCGATCATGGATTATGATGGCGCCAATATCCGCTATCTGACCGACAGCTCTACCATCGTGCTGGCGCCCCGGTTTTCGCCTGCGGGCGAGCGGATCTTGTATACGTCGTTTGAAACCGGTTTTCCGCGTATCAGGCTGATGGATATTGCTTCGGCAACGGCCCAGCCTATCGCCGATCTGCAAGGAAACATGACCTTCTCGCCGCGGTTTTCGCCGAATGGCGACACGGTGGTGTTTTCACTGGAACAAGGCGGCAATACCGATATCTACGCGATGGGGTTGGGGTCGGCGCAGGTGACGCAGCTGACCAATGCGCCTTCGATCGAGACCGCGCCAAGCTATGCGCCGGATGGCAGCCAGATCACCTTTGAAAGCGACCGATCGGGGACGCAGCAGATTTATGTGATGCCCAGTGGCGGCGGCGAGGCGGTGCGGATCTCTTCGGGCGAAGGGCGTTACAGCACCCCGGTCTGGTCGCCGCGCGGCGATATGATCGCCTTTACCAAGCAAAATGCCGGGCGGTTCCATATTGGGGTGATGCGGGTTGATGGCAGCGAAGAGCGGCTTTTGACCAGTTCATACCTTGATGAGGGCCCGACATGGGCCCCCAATGGCCGGGTTGTGATGTTCACCCGCGAAAGCCCCGGTGCCACGGGGGGTACACAGTTGTTTTCGGTGGATATTTCGGGTCGCAACTTGCGTCAGGTCGCCACCGAGGGCGCAGCGTCAAGCCCGGCCTGGTCGCCGTTGCAAAAATGAAAAGCGCGCCGTTTCCAAGCCGCTGAGGGAATGCTATGATCAACCTATCGAGCAAAAAACAAGAAAAGGCAGTAAAGATGCAAAAACTTCCGATGATACTTCTGATGGTCGGCGCCGTCGCGCTTTCGGCCTGTAATAACCCCGACAAGTTCGGGGCTGGTGGCGCGGGCGGTGCCGGGGGCGCTGGCGGCATTTCCGCAGGCGGGCTTGGCGATCCGTCGGACCCGAATTCACCGGCATATTTCGCCCAGACGATTGGGGACAAGGTGCATTTCGTGGTTGATCAATCGACCCTGACGCCCGAGGCGCAAGGCATTTTGGCCCAGCAAGCGAGCTGGCTGAACCAGCACCCCGATTACACCGTGATCATCGAAGGCCATGCGGATGAGCAGGGAACGGCGGAATATAACCTTGCACTGGGTGCGCGGCGCGCAAGTTCGGTGCAGGCCTATTTGATCAGCCAGGGGGTGGCCGGGTCGCGGCTCAAGACAACCTCTTACGGCAAATTGCGCCCGCTTGCGGTTTGTTCGGATGAGAGCTGCTTTTCACAAAACCGTCGTGCGGTCTCTGTGATTGGCGCGGGTGCCGGGGTTTAAGACCAAGAGGTTATGATGATCCGAGCTATGATCAGGGTCCTGACGTTGGCGGTGGCATTAAGTGCCGCCAACGGCGCTGTGGCGCAAGAACGCAGCAAAACGCTGGCCGATATCCGCACCGAGCTTAGCGCCTTGGCAGCCCAGTTGCAGGGCTTGAAGAATGAGCTGCTTGCAGGGGGTGCCGGGGCGTTGCAAGCGGCGGGCGGGGCGTCGGCGCTTGACCGGATGAATGCGATAGAGGCGGAATTGTCGCGCATCACCGCGCAGACAGAACAGTTGCAGCTGCGGGTCGAAGGGGTGGTTGCCGATGGCACCAACCGGATCGGCGATCTGGAGTTTCGCCTGTGCGAGTTGGAAGAGGGATGCGATTTGTCGAACCTGTCGATCTCGGCGGGGTTGGGCAGCGGTTCGGCTGGAGGTTCGGGTGGGGGCAGTATTGCCGCACCTGTGGCGGATGGCGGTGCGGCGGCGGCGCCGACCGCAGAGCTTGCGATCAATGAACAGGCGGATTTCGATGCGGCGAAAGCCGCACTTGATGGTGGCGACTTTGCCGGTGCGGCCGAGAAATTCGCCAATTTCGCGGTGGCCTATCCCGGTGGGCCGTTGACCGGTGAGGCACAGTACCTGCAGGGCGAAGCCCTTAGTCAGGCGGGCGATACCGCGGGTGCCGCGCGGGCGTTTTTGGGCGCATTCTCGGGCGATCCGACCGGCGCAAGGGCGCCTGCTTCCTTGCTTAGACTGGGTGCGGCGCTTGGGCTTTTGGGGCAAACTCAGGATGCCTGCGTGACCCTGGGCCAAGTTGGTGTGCGCTTCCCGCAAGCCCCGGAGGCGGTGGAAGCCGGGGTTGCCATGCAAAAACTCAGCTGTCAGTGAACCAAGCGGCGGCGGCGGCGGATGTGCGGGCAAGGCTGGCGCAACTGCTTGCGCAGGGCCTTGCGGACCGCATCTCGGGCAGGATCGGGCTGGCGGTTTCGGGGGGCAGCGATTCCACCGCACTTTTGCACCTGGCCGCCGATTGGGCCAAAGCGCATGGGGCCAGGCTTTGTGCCGTGACGGTTGACCACGGATTGCGCCCCGAGGCCGCGGATGAGGCGCGGGGCGTGGCAGACCAATGCCGCGATCTGGGCATCGGCCATGACATCTTGCAGTGGCGCGATTGGGACGGTCAGGGCAACTTGCCCGATCAGGCCCGGCGCGCCCGTTACCGGTTGATGGCGGATTGGGCCAAGGCGCAAGGCATTGCGGCCATAGCCCTTGGCCATACCGCCGATGATCAGGCTGAAACCTTGCTGATGCGGTTGGGGCGCGGGTCTGGCGTTGACGGGTTGGCGGCCATGCAAGCGGTCCGGCGGCATCTGGGCATTGAGTGGTTGCGGCCACTTTTGCCCGCGCGCCGCGAAGACCTGCGGGCCTTCCTGACCGCGCGCCAACTTGGATGGAGTGACGATCCAGGCAATGAGGATCCGGCTTATGGCAGGGTGCAGGCACGCCGCGCGCTGGCGCTGCTGGCCCCTTTGGGCGTGACGGTTGAGGGCCTGACCGCCACAGCGGGCCTTATGCGCATGGCAAGCAGCGCCTTGGGGCAGGTGGCGGGTGATCTGGCCGCGACATCGGTGCGCATTGACGCGGGCGATGTGGTTTTTGACCGTGCCGCCCTTTTGGCCGCGGCCGAAGAAACCCGGCTTCGGCTGGTCGCCCATGCCTTGGTCTGGATCAGCGGGGCTGAGTACCGGCCGCGCATTCTGGCCCTGAAAGCCGCCGTTGCCGCCGTGTCAGAAGGGCGGCGCGCGACCTTGCAGGGATGCTTGATCATGCCCGCCCGCCGCGAGATCCGTATCACCCGCGAGGCCAGGGCGGTGGCGGGGCTTGAATGCGCGCATGATGGGCTTTGGGATCGGCGCTGGCGGTTAACCGGCCCGCAGACCGGGCCTGCGGCAAAGGGTCTTACCATTCGCGCCCTTGGGGGGGATGGCTTGCGCCAATGCCCCGATTGGCGTGCATTGGGGGTGCCGCGCGCCACGCTTTTGGCCCAGCCTGCGGTCTGGAATGGCGCAAATCTGGTTGCCGCACCGCTTGCAGGTCTTGGCAATGGCTGGTCGGCGGAAATGCCAGCCGGGGCGGATGATTTCCGCACATCGTTAATCGTGCATTGAACCCGCCACGCTAATCACTATTTTAGGGGCAAGCCAGTTGCCCTATAGGGCGCTAAATGCATTTCTGAGGAGAGTTCTATTGGGCAACGCGAGAAATATCGCTTTCTGGGTCGTGCTGTTCTTGTTGATCCTTGCGTTGTTCAACCTGTTCAACGGCAATCAATCAACCATGAACGCCAGAACGCTGAGCTATTCAGACTTCATCCGCAAGGTTGATGCGGGCGAAGTGGCCAGTGTTGATATGGACGGCGAACAACTGGTGGTCAAAACCAGCGATGGCGGCCAATGGGTGACGATCAAGCCTGCGGGCGAAAATCTGAACAACCAGCTGGTTGATCGGCTGATTGCCAAGAATGTCGATGTGAAGGCCGAAAAGCAGGCGCAATCGGGGATCTTCTCGGTTCTGTCGCTGTGGCTGCCGTTTCTGGTGCTGATCGGCATCTGGATTTTCTTCATGAACCGCATGCAGGGCGGTGGCAAAGGCGGGGCGATGGGCTTTGGCAAAAGCCGCGCCAAGCTGTTGACCGAAAAGCAGGGCCGCGTGACCTTTGACGATGTTGCAGGCATTGATGAGGCCAAGGAAGAGCTGGAAGAGATTGTCGAGTTTTTGCGCAATCCGCAAAAATTCTCGCGTCTGGGCGGCAAGATCCCGAAGGGGGCTTTGCTTGTTGGCCCTCCGGGTACGGGTAAAACCTTGCTTGCGCGCGCCATCGCGGGCGAGGCGGGGGTGCCGTTCTTCACCATCTCAGGCTCTGACTTTGTGGAAATGTTCGTTGGTGTCGGTGCCTCCCGTGTGCGCGACATGTTCGAGCAGGCCAAGAAAAACGCGCCCTGCATCGTGTTCATCGATGAGATTGACGCCGTGGGCCGTTCGCGCGGTGTGGGCATCGGCGGCGGTAATGATGAGCGTGAGCAGACCTTGAACCAGCTTCTGGTCGAGATGGACGGTTTTGAGGCCAATGAAGGCATCATCATCGTCGCGGCCACCAACCGCAAGGATGTGCTGGACCCCGCACTTTTGCGCCCCGGCCGTTTTGACCGCCAGATCCATGTGCCGAACCCCGATATCAAGGGCCGCGAAAAGATCCTGACGGTGCATGCGCGCAAAGTGCCGCTTGGCCCCGATGTCGATCTGCGCCTGATCGCGCGCGGCAGCCCCGGTTTTTCGGGTGCCGATCTGGCCAATCTGGTGAATGAAGCCGCCTTGATGGCCGCGCGTTATGGCCGCCGTTTCGTCACCATGGATGATTTTGAAAGCGCCAAGGACAAGGTAATGATGGGGGTTGAGCGCCGGTCCATGGTGCTGACGCCCGAGCAAAAGGAAATGACCGCCTATCACGAGGCGGGCCACGCGATCGTCGGCATGGCTTTGCCGAAATGCGACCCGGTCTATAAGGCGACGATCATCCCGCGCGGCAACGCTTTGGGGATGGTGGTGTCCTTGCCCGAGATGGACCGTCTGAATTACCACAAGGATGAGGCCAAGGAAAAAATCGCCATGACCATGGCCGGCAAGGCTGCCGAGATCATCAAATGGGGCGAAGAGCATGTCTCGAACGGGCCGGCGGGCGACATTCAGCAAGCCTCGGCAATTGCGCGGGCGATGGTGATGCGCTGGGGCATGTCCGACAAGATCGGCAATATCGATTATTCCGAAGCGCATGAAGGCTATAACGGTTCGACCGGCGGCTTTTCGGTTTCCGCCAAGACCAAGGAAACCATTGAGAGCGAAGTGAAGCGCCTGATCGAGGATGGTTATAATCTGGCGCACAAGATCTTGCTGGAAAAATCGGTGGAATTTGAACGCCTTGCCAAGGGTTTGTTGGAATATGAAACCCTGACCGGGGATGAGATCCGCAAGGTCACCAGCGGTGAGGCCCTTGGTGGCGATGACGATGACGGCGATGATGCAGGCAGTACCTCGGTCACCTCGATCGTGCCCAAGACCGGCAAGGCCAAGGCCCCGAAAACGGGGATAGAGCCGAAACCTTCAACCTGAGGTGAAAGGGGCCGGGCATGGCCGATTGGAACCCCGAGAGTTATGCCCGGTTTGGCGATCTTCGCCTGCGCCCGGCGCTTGATTTGCTTGGGCGGGTGGGGGCCTTGCCGGACGGCGCTGTGGTTGATCTTGGCTGTGGTTCCGGCGCGGTTGGCCCGGCTTTGCGGGCGCGGTTTTCGAAGGCGCCGGTTTTCGGGGTTGATGCCTCACCTGCGATGTTGGAAAAGGCGCGCGTGGCGGGGGGGTATGATCACCTGACGAAGGCCGATCTTAGCGCTTGGCAGCCAGAGGCCGCCGTGGCGCTGATATTTTCCAACGCGGCGCTGCATTGGGCGCCATCGCATGACCAACTGTTGCCAAGGCTTGCGGGGTTTTTGGCACCCGGAGGTACGCTTGCGGTGCAGATGCCGCGCCAGTCCGGAGCCCCGTCGCATCGGTTCTTGCGCGAATTTGCGGCCGATATGTTCCCGGATCGCTTTGATGCCGCAACCGGCCAATCTCCGGTGTTTTCGCCGGTGGAATATCATCGCTTGCTGGCGCCATTCGGCCATGTCTCGGTCTGGGAAACGGACTATGTTCAGCGGCTGGAGCCTTCGGCAGATGGCCATCCGGTGCGCCGCTTTACCGAAGCCACCGCCATGCGGCCCTTTGTGGCGAAACTTGATGCAAGCGAGACGCGCAGCTTTGCGGCGCGCTACGATGCCGCCCTTGCCGCCGCCTATCCGGTAGAGCCCGACGGCGCGGTGTTGTTTCCGTTCCGCCGCCTGTTCATGACCCTCTCTGTGACCCAAAAAGGATAAATCATGCCCGAACTGCAACCGACAAAGCACTATGGCACCGTGGTCTGGCTGGGGCGCAATGCCGCCGCGGCCAAGCTTTTGTCGGCCAGTTCTGTCACAAAGCTGGACCTTGGTTTTGCGGGCATCGCCGGTGAGGCCCATGAAGGGGTGACAAGGCGATCTTGTTCGCGGGTCTCGGGGCAATTCCCCGAAGGCACCGAAATCAGGAATACCCGGCAGCTGACGATCTTGTCAGCGGAAGAGATTGAGGCGATGGCCGCCCTGATGGGGCTTGAGGCTTTGGACCCCAGCCTTTTGGGGGCCAATATGGTGGTCCGGGGAATACCGGATTTTACCCATGTACCGCCCGCGTCACGGCTGCAATCGGCGGCGGGAACCTCTATCGCGATTGACCGAATCAATCTGCCGTGCCTTTACCCCGCCAAGGCGGTGGAACAGGCCCACCACGGCTTTGGCAAAGCGTTCAAACCGGCCGCCAATGGACGGCGCGGGGTTACCGCATGGATCGAACGCGAAGGGCCGGTGCAGATCGGCGACAAGCTGCGGCTGCATATCCCCAATCAGCGCCCATGGCAGGGCGCGGATCCGGCTCAGGGCTAGGAATTTTGCCGCGACCGGCCTGAAATTGCCGCCTCAATCTTCGATCTGTGCCATGCAATGCAGCCTCTGGCGATTCCGGTGTTGAGAATGTCGCAATCCGTCCGTATTCCATCGGATACAGCGACTAGAACCCCCAAAGCGGTTATGCCCTACGAAGGAGAGACGAGATGTCATTCAAGACGGATATTGAGATAGCGCGTGGGGCGTCGAAGCGTCCGATATTGGAGATCGGTTCGCGGCTTGGGATAGCGGCGGAGCATTTGCTGCCCTATGGCCACGACAAGGCGAAGGTATCACAGGGGTTTATCGAGAGCCTTTCTGATCGCCCCGATGGCAAGCTGATCCTGGTGACGGCGATCAACCCGACGCCTGCGGGCGAGGGCAAGACGACGACGACGGTTGGTTTGGGCGACGGTTTGAATGCGATCGGCAAGAAGGCGGTGATCTGTATCCGCGAGGCCTCCTTGGGGCCGAACTTCGGGATGAAGGGCGGGGCGGCCGGAGGCGGCTATGCGCAGGTTGTTCCGATGGAAGAGATGAACCTGCATTTCACCGGGGATTTTCATGCGATCACCTCGGCGCATAACCTGCTGTCGGCGATGATCGACAACCATATTTATTGGGGCAATGCGCTTGATCTGGACGCGCGGCGCATCTCGTGGCGCCGGGTTCTGGATATGAACGACCGGGCTTTGCGCGATATTGTGGTGAACCTTGGCGGGGTGGCGAATGGCTTCCCGCGTCAGACCGGATTTGACATCACGGTGGCCTCGGAAGTGATGGCGATCCTGTGTCTGTCGAACGATCTGGCGGATCTGCAAAAGCGTCTGGGCGATATCGTGATCGGCTATACGCGGGCCAAGACCCCGGTTTATTGCCGCGATATCAAGGCGGATGGGGCGATGACGGTGCTTTTGAAGGATGC
Source organism: Albidovulum sp. (assembly GCA_049670445.1). Classification (GTDB taxonomy): domain Bacteria; phylum Pseudomonadota; class Alphaproteobacteria; order Rhodobacterales; family Rhodobacteraceae; genus TMP-24. Next base: position 18,391 of record JBATTI010000251.1, read on the forward strand.
GATGCAGCCCAATCTGGTGCAGACGCTGGAGAACAACCCGGCTTTCGTGCACGGCGGGCCGTTTGCCAATATCGCGCATGGCTGCAACTCGGTGATTGCGACGAAGACGGCGCTGAAGCTTGGGGATTATGTGGTGACCGAGGCGGGCTTTGGCGCCGATCTTGGGGCGGAGAAGTTCTTTGACATCAAATGCCGCAAGGCGGGGCTGAAGCCTTCGGCTGCGGTGATCGTGGCGACCTGCCGGGCGATGAAGATGAACGGCGGGGTGGCCAAGGGCGATCTTGGGGCGGAGAATGTCGAGGCGATCAAGAAGGGCTGCCCGAACCTTGGGCGCCATATTGCCAACGTCAAGTCCTTCGGGGTGCCGGTTGTGGTGGCGATCAACCATTTCCATTCGGATACGGATGCGGAAGTGGCGGCGGTGAAGGCCTATGTGGCCGAGCAGGGCGCCGAGGCGATCTTGTGCAAACACTGGGCGAATGGATCAGCCGGGATCAAGGATCTGGCGCATAAGGTGGTCGAGATGGCGGAAAGCGGTTCTGCCAACTTCTCGCCGATCTATCCCGATGACATGCCTTTGTTCCAGAAGCTTGAGACGATCGCCAAGCGGATCTATCACGCCGATGCGGTGATTGCCGACAAGTCGATCCGCGATCAGCTGAAGGCCTGGGAGGCGGCGGGCTATGGCCATCTGCCGATCTGCGTGGCCAAGACCCA
>JBATTI010000252.1:0-3796 GCA_049670445.1 Albidovulum sp.
CCCGGCTTATGCCAAACACCCGGGTGAGGCAAGGGAGCCTCGCTGCAGAACCAATCCAATTGAGGCCGCCCCAATGGGCGGCCAAGCCCTTTTTTAGCCTCGCCGCCTTCGGCGCCTCAGGGAAAATCTGAAACGGTCGCGTCGATTTCCTTACCCGAGCCCTCCCCCAGGGGAGGTCGAGACACAGACTTGGGGCCAGCAGGGCCCCTCAATTGGATCACTTTGGCCCGAAGCCATCCGCGTGGGCTTGTGCTTTGGCGGTGAGACATCTTAAATCCCCCTCAGCAGCAAGGAGAATACCCATGGCATTGCCAATAAGACAGCAAGCGCAGTACTGGGGCATCGCGACGGCGTTCTTTTTCCTGCTGCTCTGGGGTTTGGGAAATGTCATCCTGCCCTTCATTGTCGGCGGCGCCATCGCCTATTTCCTTGATCCCGTCGCCGACCGGTTAGAGAAGATGGGCCTGTCGCGGGTTGCGGCCACCTCGATCATCTCCATCATCGCTCTGGTCTTTTTCGTTCTGCTGGCGCTCTTGATCGTGCCGATGCTGGTGCGCCAGCTGATCCAGCTGGTCAATTCGGCCCCGGTCATTTTTGGCGAGTTGCAAGGCTTCCTGACCGAGAAATTTCCCCATATCATGGACCAGAACGGCGTGGTGCGCGACACGCTTGGCGCCATTGGCCGCACCATTCAAGCGCGCGGAGGCGAGCTTGCCAGCGGGCTTCTAAGCTCCGCCGTCTCGGTCATCAATGCGGTGGTCTTTATCGTTGTCGTGCCGGTCGTGGCGTTTTATCTGCTGCTTGATTGGGACAATATGGTTGCCAAGATAGATGCCTGGGTGCCGCGCGATCACCAGCCGGTGGTGCGCAAACTTGCATTGGATATTGATCGGGTCCTGGCGGGCTTTGTGCGCGGGCAGGTTTCGGTTTGCGTCATTTTGGGGACATTTTACGCGGCATCCCTGATGATTGCGGGCCTTCAGTTTGGCCTGATCGTCGGGGCGATTGCGGGCCTTGTCACCTTCATTCCTTACGTGGGCGCGCTGATTGGCGGGGCTTTGGCCATTGGCCTTGCGCTGTTTCAATTCTGGGGGGACTGGCTGCAGATCGGCATAATCGCCGGGATATTTGCAGTCGGGCAATTCCTTGAAGGCAATGTCATCACCCCGCGTCTGGTCGGCAAATCGGTCGGTCTGCACCCGGTCTGGCTTTTGTTTTCGCTTTCCGCATTCGGCACGGTTTTTGGCTTTGTGGGCATGTTGGTCGCGGTTCCCGTGGCCGCTGCCTTGGGTGTCATTGCGCGTTTTGGCGTCGGCCAGTATCTGGGCAGCCCGCTTTATCAGGGGTTGGCCGGGAAGGGCCAAGACTAACATGCCCCGGCAGTTAAGCTTTGATCTTCCGGTGCGCACCGCACTTGGGCGGGCCGATTTTTTCGTCTCGCCCGCCAATGCGCTTGCCGTGGCGGCGATTGATACAAGCGCAAGCTGGCCGCAAGGGAAACTCCTGTTGATTGGCCCCCAAGGTGCGGGGAAAACCCATCTGGCCATGGTCTGGGCGACAGAGGCCGGTGCCGCGGTTGTCGCGGCCCGCGATCTTGGCGCACAAGACCTCGCCACGCTTGCCCAAAACCCCGCCATTCTGATCGAGGATGTGGAGACGCTGGCGGGCGATCCGCTGGCCGAAACCCGGCTTTTCCATCTGCATAACCTCGCCCTTGCCAATCAGGCCAGGCTTTTGATGACAGCACCCTGCCCGGCGGTGCGGCTGCCCTTCGTCTTGCCCGATCTTGCAAGCCGCCTGCAGGCTTGCGCAACCGCCACCCTCAATCCCCCCGATGACGCGTTGCTGGCCTCGGTGCTGGTCAAGCTTTTCTCTGACCGGCAAGTCGCAGCGCCCCCCAGTCTGATCACCTATCTTCTGGACCGCATCGACCGTTCCTTCGCCAGTGCCAATGCAATTGTGGCGGCCATTGATGCGCGCGCTCTGGCCGAGGGCCGCCCGGTTGGCCGCGCCCTTGCGGCCGAGGTTCTGGACCTTTGGGAAGCACCCGGCGCATAATCTTGGCTGGTCGTTCGCCATTGCCATGTTACTGTCATCTCACCGTTACATTGTGAATTGATAAGCCCCCTATGACGCAAGCAGATTTCCTCAAGGCGCCTTTCGCCAAAGCCGTTCAGCTTTCAAGCGATGACATCGCCGGGCCGCACCGTTTCTTCAACCGAGAGCTTAGCTGGCTGGCCTTCAACTGGCGGGTTCTGGATGAAAGCCGCAATCCAAGGGTGCCCTTGCTGGAGCGGCTGCGATTCCTGTCAATCTCGGCCACCAACCTTGATGAATTCTATACCGTCCGCGTCGCCGGTCTGCGCGAACTTGCGCGCGCGGGCAATGCCAGCCCCTCGGATGACGGCCTGAGCCCGGCAGAGCAGCTCAAGCTGATCAATGATGATGCCCGCGCCCTGATGACCGCCCAGCAAAACGGCTGGAACAGTCTGAAGCGTGAAATGGAAACCACCGGCATCAGCTTGCTTACCCGTGGCAAACTGACCAAAGGCGATGCCACCTTCCTGGCCGATTACTTCATCAACAAGGTTTTTCCGGTCCTCTCGCCGCTTGCGATTGACCCCGCACACCCCTTCCCCTTCATCCCCAACACCGGCTTTTCGCTGGCGCTGGAACTGGAACGCGCCACCGACGGGCGGCGTATGCAGGCCCTCTTGCCGATCCCCCAGCAGATCCACCGCTTCATCGCCCTGCCCGGCAACGCGCGGTTCTTGCCGCTTGAAGAACTTCTGCTCTTGCACCTCGGCTCGCTTTTTCCGGGCTACCGCGATACCGGCCACTGCGCCTTCCGGGTCTTGCGCGACAGCGATCTGGAGGTTGAGGACGAGGCCGAAGATCTTGTGCGCGAGTTTGAAACCGCCCTCAAGCGCCGCCGCCGTGGTCAGGTGATCCGCATGAAGATCACCGCAGGTGCGCCCGATACCTTGCGCAATCTGATCATGGAGGAACTTCACGTCTCCCCGGATGAGGTGATCGAGGTCAAGGGCATGGTCGGCATGGCCGATCTGAAGGAACTGGTGCTCGACAGCCGCCGCGATCTGCAATGGCCTGCCTTTACCTCGCGCATTCCCGAACGGGTGCAAGACCACGAAGGCGATATGTTTGCCGCGATCCGCCACAAGGACATGCTGCTGCATCACCCCTATGAAACCTTCGACATGGTGGTGCGGTTTCTGGCGCAAGCGGCGGCCGATCCCAATGTGCTGGCGATCAAGCAAACGCTTTACCGCACCTCGAACGACAGCCCGATCGTGGCCGCCCTGTGCGAAGCCGCCGAAGCGGGCAAATCCGTCACCGCATTGGTCGAGTTGAAGGCCCGCTTTGATGAGGCCGCCAATATCCGTCAGTCGCGGCGGCTGGAACGGGCGGGCGCGCATGTGGTCTACGGCTTCATGAACTACAAGACCCATGCGAAAATCTCGACGGTGGTGCGGCGCGAGGGCGAAAACCTTGTGACCTACACCCATTACGGCACCGGCAATTATCACCCGATCACGGCGCGTATTTACACCGATCTGAGCTTGTTCACCTGCGACGCGGCCCTTGGGCGCGATGCGACCAAGGTTTTCAACTACCTGTCGGGCTATGTGCAGCCCGAGGGCCTTGAAAACCTCGCGATCTCGCCGATCTCGCTGAAACCCCGCCTGCTGGATCTGATCGCCGCCGAGGCAGAGCATGCCCGCGCCGGAAAACCGGCCGAGATCTGGGCCAAGATGAATTCGGTGATCGAGCCTGA
>JBATTI010000253.1:0-7650 GCA_049670445.1 Albidovulum sp.
GTTTAATATTAAACCAGTTTTTTGGGGAGGGTGGTATGGACGAGACCAGACAAGACAATGCGCGCCAGGCAGCGCTGGATTATCACGAATTTCCCAAGCCCGGAAAATTAGAGATCCGCGCGACCAAACCCCTGGCCAACGGCCGCGACCTTGCCCGCGCCTACAGCCCGGGCGTGGCCGAGGCCTGCCTTGAAATCAAGGCCGATCCGGCCAATGCCAACCGCTTTACCGCCCGCGGCAATCTTGTGGCGGTTGTCACCAACGGCACCGCCGTACTTGGCCTTGGCAATATCGGCGCCCTCGCATCCAAACCGGTGATGGAGGGCAAGGCGGTCTTGTTCAAGAAATTCGCCAATATCGACTGCTTTGATATTGAGGTGAATGAGGCAGATCCAGAAAAACTGGCCGATATCGTTTGCGCGTTGGAGCCGACCTTTGGCGCGATCAACCTCGAAGACATCAAAGCACCCGATTGCTTCATCGTCGAACGGATCTGCCGTGAACGCATGAACATCCCGGTTTTTCACGACGATCAGCACGGCACCGCCATTGTCGTGGGCGCCGCGGCCACCAATGCCTTGCATGTCGCGGGCAAAAAATTCAGCGAAATCAAGGTGGTCAGCACTGGCGGCGGGGCGGCGGGAATTGCATGCCTCAACATGCTGCTGAAATTGGGCGTGCGGCGCGAAAACGTCTGGCTGTGCGATATTGACGGTCTGGTCTATCACGGCCGCACCAGTCAGATGACCCCGCAAAAGGCCGAATACGCCCAAGGCGATGCGCCCGGCACCCTTGACGATGTGATCGAAGGTGCGGATCTCTTTTTGGGCCTGTCCGGCCCCGGTGTACTGACCCCGCCGATGGTCGCCAAAATGTCCAGACAGCCGATCGTCTTCGCCCTTGCCAACCCCACGCCCGAGATTTTGCCCGATGAGGTGCGCGCCGTGGCACCCGATGCGATCATGGCGACGGGCCGCTCTGATTTTCCCAATCAAGTCAATAACGTACTGTGCTTTCCGTTCATCTTCCGCGGCGCTTTGGACGTGGGCGCCACCACCATCAATGATGAGATGGAGCTGGCCTGTATCGACGGTATCGCCGCCCTCGCCCGCGCCACAACCAGCGCCGAAGCCGCCGCCGCCTATCAAGGCGAACAGCTCAGCTTTGGTCCCGACTATCTGATCCCGAAGCCCTTCGATCCGCGTCTGATCGGCGTTGTCGCCAGCGCCGTGGCGCGTGCGGCAATGGAAACCGGCGTCGCCCAACGCGCCATAGACGATTTCGACGCCTATAAGCGCAAGCTTGACAGTTCGGTCTTCAAATCCGCACTGATCATGCGCCCGGTGTTTGAAGCCGCGCGCACCGCCAGCCGCCGCATCATCTTTGCCGAGGGCGAGGATGAACGGGTCTTGCGCGCCGCCAATGCCATGCTGGAGGAGATGACCGACAAGCCGATCCTGATCGGCCGCCCCGAGGTGATCGAGCGGCGCTGCGAACGCGCAGGCCTGCCCATCCGCCCTGACCGCGATTTTGAGATTGTGAACCCCGAAAGCGACACGCGCTACCGAGATTACTGGCAAAGCTACCACGATCTGATGGAACGCCGTGGCGTGACCCCGGATATTGCCCGCGCGGTCTTGCGCACCAATTCCACCGCGATTGCCGCCGTTGCGGTTCACCGCGGTGATGCCGACAGCATGATTTGCGGAACCTTCGGGCAATATCTGTGGCATCTCAACTACATACGCCAGATCCTTGCACGCGGCCCACTTGCCCCGCAAGGTGCGCTGTCACTGATGGTGCAAGAAGACGGGCCGCTGTTCGTGGCCGACACCCACGTGAACGCAGTCCCGTCGCCTGACGAAGTGGCACTCACCATTATCGGTGCCGCCCGCCACGCCCGCCGCTTTGGCGTTACCCCCAAAGTGGCCCTTTGTTCGCATTCGAATTTCGGCAATCTTGATACGGATTCCGGCCGCCGGATGCGCGCGGCGATGGATGTGCTGGCCTCAAAGAATGTCGATTTTGAATATGACGGCGAAATGTCGGTCGATGCCGCCCTTGATGCCGAACTTCGCGCCCGGATCTTCCCCAATGCCCGTTTCGACGGGGCCGCGAATATCTTGGTCTTCGCTTTTACCGATGCTGCGAATACGGCGCGCAATATCTTGAAGATGAAGGCGGGCGGGCTGGAGGTCGGGCCGATCCTGATGGGTATGGGCAATCGGGCACATATTGTCACCCCCTCCATAACCGCGCGGGGGCTTTTGAACATGTCGGCCATCGCCGGAACCCCGGTTGATCTTTACGGCTAAGGCCCTAAAGGGCTTTGCTTTAGGGCAGCAAAACTTTGCAAACCTTCGGGCATTTTGCACGACTTGGCCGCAGGTACGCCAAGTTTGCAAAAGTTTGCTGCCTGTAGCCCCGGCAATATGCAAATTTCTTGCGGCCCTGCCCGGTTGTGAACGGTAACAGCGTTGCGATAGCTGACACTGCTGCGCTAAACCCCTCCCATGATGGAGGAGGCATGCAATGACTTACGCTCAGACCTACGCGAACTGGCAATCGGATCCCGAAACCTTCTGGATGAAAGCCGCCCAGGGCATTGATTGGGTGACGCCGCCGTCGAAGGCGCTTTTTGACGAAAACGCCCCGCTCAGCGAATGGTTCTGCGATGCCAAGGTCAACACCTGCTGGAATGCCGTCGACCGCCATGTCGAGGCCGGTCACGGCGACCGCATCGCGATTATCCACGACAGCCCCATCACCAAAACAGTGCATAAGCTAAGCTACAGCGAATTGCGCGACCGTGTGGCAAGCCTTGCAGGCGCATTGCGCGACAAAGGCGTGAAAACCGGCGACCGCGTCATCATCTATATGCCGATGGTCCCCGAAGCCCTCGAGGCGATGTTGGCCTGCGCGCGCATCGGCGCCATCCATTCGGTGGTTTTCGGCGGGTTTGCCGCCAATGAGCTGGCCGTGCGCATTGACGATGCCACCCCCAAGGCAATCATCGCGGCCTCCTGCGGGTTGGAGCCGGGCCGGGTCGTGCATTACAAACCTCTGGTCGATGCGGCCATTGATCAAGCCACCCATAAACCCGACTTCACGCTGATTTTGCAGCGCGAACAAGAAGTGGCCAGCCTGATCCCCGGCCGTGATTTTGACTGGCATGAAGCCCAAGCGGGCGTCACCCCGGCCACATGCGTGCCCGTCGACGGCAACCACCCCGCCTATATCCTTTACACCTCGGGCACCACCGGGGCGCCCAAAGGCGTGGTGCGCCCGACGGCCGGCCATCTGGTGGCCCTGCATTGGTCGATGAAAGCCATCTATGACCTCGAGGCGGGCGACGTGTTTTGGGCCGCCTCCGATGTGGGCTGGGTCGTGGGCCACAGCTATATCTGCTACGCGCCGCTGATCGCGGGCTGCACCACGATCGTCTTTGAAGGCAAACCCGTCGGCACCCCCGATGCAGGCACCTTCTGGCGGGTGATCCAGGATCACAAGGTCCGCAGTTTCTTCACCGCCCCCACCGCCTTGCGCGCGATCAAACGCGATGATCCCAAAGGTGCTTTGATCGCGGATTACGATATCAGCGGGCTGCGCGCATTGTTCCTGGCGGGCGAACGGGCCGATCCAGACACGATAGAATGGGCGCAGCGCCACCTGAAAATCCCGGTGATTGATCATTGGTGGCAGACCGAAACCGGCTGGGCAATTGCTGCGAATCCTATCGGGATTGAGGAATTGCCGGTCAAGATCGGCAGCCCCTCGGTGCCGATGCCCGGATATGACGTGCAGGTCCTGGACGAAGGTGGGCACGCCTTGCCTCCCGGCACTTTGGGCGCCATTGCGATCAAGCTTCCCCTGCCCCCCGGCACCTTGCCAACCTTGTGGAATGCCGAGGCGCGGTTTCGCAAATCCTACCTCACCACTTTCCCCGGCTATTATGAAACCGGGGATGCAGGCTACATCGACGCGGACGGCTATATCTACATCATGGCGCGCACCGATGACGTGATCAACGTCGCCGGTCACCGCCTGTCGACCGGCGCGATGGAAGAGGTTCTGGCGGCACATCCCGACGTCGCCGAATGCGCGGTAATCGGTGTAGCCGATGCGCTTAAGGGTCAGATGCCATTGGGTTTTTTATGCCTCAACCGGGATTCTGACCGCCCGCATGATGCCGTTGTGAAAGAATGTGTGCAACTGGTACGCGACCAGATCGGCCCGGTTGCGGCCTTCAAGACCGCTTGTGTGATCGAACGCCTGCCAAAGACCCGCTCAGGCAAGATCTTGCGCGGCACAATGGCCAAAATTGCCGATGGCGAAAGCTATAAAATGCCAGCCACCATCGACGATCCGGTGATTTTGGATGAGATCACTTCAGCCCTGAAAGCGCTTGGGTTTAACACAATCAAAGGCTGAGTTCGCGGGCGCAGCACCCAGCGCCCGCGACAACGTCACCATGGCGGTTGGCAACAAATGTACATGGCGATTTAGACAAGTATCCTCTGCGGTTCTCTTGAAGTAAAACAAGGGAACATTGCAACCTTTACTTGAATTCTTCGCCAGTATATTTTTTTTGCTATTCATAGAAAACCGCTTATGACCCATTTGGACCCTGCCAAACTGACGCCTGCGTCATCGGTCTATGACGCCGCATCCATACCGATGTTGGGCCACGACCTGCGCGCAGCGCTCACCGACATTATCGGAGGGCTGCGCCTGATTTCGCCGGACGGTCTGGATGATGTCGCCCGCCTTCAGCTTGAACAGCTCCGCGCATCAGCCGAATCGCTTGCGGGGCTGACAGATGCCCCCTGCGACGGGCTTGATCAGCTGTTGGCCGAAGCCGGCCCCATCGTCGCCGCCGAACTTCTAGACCAGCTTTTGGCCGATTTACGCATGGTCGAACGCGATCTGACCGCGGGGCTGGCGCAGCGCCATGTTGAAATCACGCGGTCCTCAACCCATATCCTCATCGAGCTTGCCGGTGCCGCAGGGGTTCAGCCGCTACTGTCGCTGGCCCGCAAGATCAATGCCGCGGCACATAGGCACGACTTGGCCGCCATCGCCGATCTGGGAAGGGGCACGTTGGACCATCTGGCCCGGCTGATCACCACTATCGCCCAAAAAGCGCCTTCAGCAAGGGCATTCGGATGACAAGCCGCAGCATCCTTTTGGTGGAAGACACGCCGTCTTTGCAGCGTGTCTATAGATCCGCCCTGCGCTCCGCCGGTCATGAGGTGATCCTGGCCAATACCGGCGCCGAAGGTTTGGCACGTTTTCGCGAAACCGATCCTGCCGTGGTGATTCTTGATCTGATTTTGCCCGACCGCAGCGGGCTTGACATCATGCAAGAACTGCTTGCCCTTCGGCCCGGCACCCCCGTCATCGCCACCACGGCCAACGGCTCCACCAACAAGGCGGTCGAGGCGATGCGCGCTGGCGCCCATGACTTCCTGGTCAAACCCATTAACGCACAGCGCCTGCTGGACGCCGTCGAAAACGCAATCGCGGCAGGCGCCCCCGCCGCATCGCAATCAGTGACCGCATCGGGTGACTTCGTCGGCTCCTCACCCGCGATGAAAGAGATTTACGGCAAGATCGCCTCGGTCGCAAAATCCATGGCCACGATCTTTATCACCGGTGAAAGTGGCACCGGAAAAGAGCTTTGCGCCACGGCGATCCACAACGGCTCTGCGCGCGCGCGCGGCCCCTTTGTGCCGCTCAATTGCGGGGCGATCCCGTCAGAGCTGCTGGAATCAGAGGTTTTCGGCCATGTAAAAGGCTCCTTCACCGGGGCCATCTCCGACACAGAGGGTGCCGCCGCCCTTGCCGATGGCGGCACCTTGTTCTTGGATGAGATTTGCGAACTGGACCTTAATCTGCAAACCAAGCTTTTGCGTTTCTTGCAAACCTCAACCATTCAGCCGGTCGGCGCGCTGCGCCCCCGCAAGGTCAACACCCGCATCATCTGCGCCACCAACCGCGATCCGCTTGACGCCGTGCGCCGTGGCCAGTTTCGCGAAGATCTCTATTACCGCTTGCATGTGGTGCCGATCCATATGCCCCCCCTGCGCGGGCGCGGCGAAGATATCGTGACAATCGCCGAAACCACCTTGCGCCAATATGCCGCCGAAGAAGGCCGTCGTTTTTCGCACCTTGATGATGAGGTTCGCGCGATTTTCACCGATCTTCCATGGCCCGGAAATGTGCGCCAACTGCTTAACGTCATGCGCCAGATCGTGGTGATGAACGAAGGCACGCTGGTGACCCGCGCCATGTTGCCTGATGGGTTGTGGCAAGGTGATCCGGCCTTGCCCGAAGCTGCCACCCCGCCCCAGCCCGCAGTCCCGACCGCAGTCCCGCCCGCCGTGCTGCCCGCCATGCTGCCCGAAGGTCTTTTGGGCCACAGCCTTGCAGCGATTGAACGCATGGTGATCGAACAGACCCTTGCGCTTCACGGCGGGTCGGTCTCCAAGACCGCACGCGTGCTTCAAGTGGCGCCCTCAACCCTTTACCGCAAGATTGAGGGCTGGGCCAAAACCCCGAAACCCTGATGTCAGGTGAATTGTTCGCGCGTCAGGCGTTCTTCAAGCCCGTGACCGGGGTCGAACAATATGCGGTGGCGGATTGTCGGTTCCGACAAAATCTCGACCGATGTCACGTCGCGCACCGATGATCGGCTGTCGGCATCTGCCATCACCGGGCGCTTTTCCGGCTCCAGCACGTCAAAACGAACCGTCGTATTCTTGGCCAGCAAGGCCCCGCGCCAGCGCCTTGGCCGGAAGGCCGCCATCGCCGTCAGGGCCAGCACATCCGATCCGATTGGCAAGATCGGCCCATGCGCGGAATAGTTATAGGCCGTCGATCCTGCAGGTGTGCAGACCAGCGCGCCGTCGCAAACCAGCTCTTCCATCCTGACCCGGCCGTCGATGCTGATGCGCAGTTTCGCCGCTTGGGCGCCTGCCCGCAGCAAGGCCACCTCATTAATCGCCAAGGCCTCATGCCAGGCCCCATCCGCACTTTGGGCGCGCATGATCAAAGGGTTGATCACGGTTTCCTCGGCCCCCGGCAGACGCGCCAGCAGCCCATCTTCCTCATATTCATTCATCAAAAAGCCGATGGTGCCGCAGTTCATCCCGTAAACCGCGATGTCGTTATGCTGATGATCATGCAAGGTTTGCAGCATGAAACCATCGCCGCCCAGTGCTACGATCACTTCGGCATCCGCCAGGGGCACCGACCCATAAAGCGCTGTCAACCTGGCCAACGCCAATTGCGCGGCCTCCGCATCGCTTGCCAGAAACGTGATCTTCCGTAGCCGCTTCACCATTCGCTCCCGCCTAAAAGCCATCTGCCATAGTTGGCGGCTAACGCAGGGGAAAACAAGTCCCGCCCCTGCCCACCACGCAGATCACCCGCCGCCGTTCGCCCAAGCCCGCCAGTATGTCGGTATTCGGCCTTCCGAAGAAACAAAACCTCGGCTACAAGCCCCCCAAACCCGGTATTTGAGGAGAGACCGCGATGACGACAGGCTTTTTCACTGAGGATCTTGCGAAGCGCGACCCCGAGGTATTCGGGTCGATCACGGCCGAACTTGGCCGTCAGCGCGACGAGATCGAGCTGATCGCCAGCGAG
>JBATTI010000254.1:0-1883 GCA_049670445.1 Albidovulum sp.
GAACGAGACAAGGGACGAATAGCGCTTTGGCTGGATCCAGAGGATCTTCGCTGGCTGCGCCACCGTTGTTGTTGCCGCGAGTATGCATCCGTTGAAGAAAGGGAGCGATGCGCTAAAGCGTTTCGCGTTTAACCCGAAATATCACTCATCAACTAACGCGCCCAAATCTTTGATTTCAGGCAGCGTTAGGTGATTCAGGTTTAACGCGAAACGCTATAGGTTACGTTTCCGCGCCGGTGCCGCATCGCACAAAGCTGGTCTCAGCTAGAAGTCATAAAAAGCGGCCCGCTGCACATGCATGCGGACCGCTTCTACCGTTGCGAGCGGCGAAGGAGCACCGCTGACGGCTGGCTCCGTTGGATTTACGAGGGACGGTTGCCTGCGCCTTGCGCATCTGGCCAAATCAAATCGCAGCCCCCCCGACGAATGCCCCCTGCGGCGCTCGTGCCGCAGAGCCTTGAGGTTTCGCCGCGAAGGGGGAAAGCGGACGTCCGTCATGACCGCCTGGCCAATGGTCTTGGGGCTGCGGTGAAGGCACCTGAACGGGTTAGGTTTGGTGATGGATGAATGGACGCCACGCAACCAACCTGACCGCCTCATGCAGATCGGTTCTGACAAGGCCCTCGGGCGTCAGGCCTCAAGCAGTTGCATCGCAGTTGAGAGATCCGTGATCAAGTCGGTCGCGAAACCGCCGGCCAAAGCCGCGCGCAATGCCTTGATCTTGGAGGCCCCGCCCGCGAGACATAGCCTGCTGGGGATGGCCCGCAATTCGTCCAGCGAAATTCCGATGGTGCGATCATGGGTGGGATCCGCCATCTCATTTCCATTCTCGTCGAGAAACACCCCCAACATGGCCGCAACGGCACCCTGACGGGTCAATTTATCAACGGTCGCATCGCTGTGCAGCCCACTGGCCCTGACAGTTGACCCGACACCGATTTCGCCGACCCCGAACACAACCTTGTTTGCCGATCGGATGACATCCAGCTGATTGCGGATTGTCGGCTCCTGAAGCAGCAGCGCCCGCAGCTCGGGGCTGGAAACGATCGCGGGGGCCAACAGGTTGACGCTTTTTGCGCCAAGCTGATTGGCAAGAAGCGATGAGCAGAGTTCAGGCGAAAAATCGGCCGACAGCCCATTCGGGCTTGCCGAAACCTGAACCACAGTCAGGTCTTCAACCGGGTGTTCCAAAGTGACATTTCGCGCCATCGACAGAACTGTCCGCCCCCAGGCGACACCGATCACGTCCCCCGCCTGCAGAGCCTCGGTTATCGCAAAAGCGCCCGCCCTGCCCAGCCGTTCGGTCAGTGACGCATTGCCCCCGTCGGGAATAATCAGGGCGCTGTTCAGGCCAAAAGCCTCGGATAATCTGCGCGACGTGACGGTCCGGGAGGCAACGTCCGGGCTCATGCGAATGCTGACTATCCCCTTGGACTTGGCCTCATTCAGCAGCTTTATCACGGTCACGCGCGACACCCCGACCCGTTCGGCAACCTCGCTTTGGGTCAATTCATCAACGAAATAAAGCCAGGCCGCCCAGGTCAATATGTCGGGGAATTCGCGCGGCACGTCCGGTTTCATGCTGCGTCGGGCCGTGTTTTTAGATGTCGCGTCAGACATAGCACCTCGAAGACTAAGGAATCCCGATCCGTTCGAGCCAGATCCGTAATGCTTTACGCTAACCCTGCCAACTCTGCCAACAGCGAAGAATGTTGACATTTGCAAAGGCATTAGACACAAATGAAAGAAATTAGGCAAGAAGGGATGTACATGTCGATGGCGAATGCACTGTCATCGAAGCCGGGCCAGGCCGGCTGGACCGCATTGATCGACGAGATCGTCGCCGGCAAATGGTTCAATCCGGAACTTGGCCGGGTCATGGA
>JBATTI010000255.1:0-1909 GCA_049670445.1 Albidovulum sp.
CTTTGGCAGATCGTGATTGATTAAGTCGGGCGCAATTCTTCGCTGTTCACTTGGCCGCCCGGATCACCGATCCTCAGTCAGGCAGGTTGGCGAAAATGCCAAAGGCATGGCCGGTTCCACATTGAAAATGCCCTTCCAACAAGGTATCGGCCCCCAGCTCTGCGGTAAGTTTGCAATCATCCCGGATGTTCGCCTATTGCAAACGCCCCCCATCGCCCCCCCCTTTCGCACCCGCCCGCGCCATTTGATCTATGGCAAATCTATCCGCTACACTTCACGCTAAGATACGCCCGGCCCCCGCGCCCAACAAACCGTCACCATCTGGCTCAGGAGAAGCAATGCAATTGAGATGTCTCGCGGCGATCATCGCCATGTCCCTTACCAGCCCCGCCCTTGCCGCAGGTGACGCCGCCCTGGGCGAAAGCAGCTTCAAGAAATGCAAAGCCTGCCATTCGATCATCGCAGATGATGGCAGCGTCATCTACAAAGGTGGCAAAACCGGCCCCAATCTTTACGGCGTCATGGACAGGGCCGCAGCAACAACCGATTTCAACTACAGTGACTTGATAAAAGAAGCCGCAGCCACCGGCCTGATCTGGGATGAGGCTGCATTCGTGGGCTATCTGGCCGATCCGAACGCATTCCTGAAAGGCCGCGTCACCGATTCCTCCGGCCGGTCAAAAATGACCTTCAAACTGGGCGAAGGTGGCGAAGACATCGCGGCCTTTCTGGCATCTGTCGTTCAATAAGGCCCAAATTGGGGTTGGGTGAGGCAATTTATCCTACTCAACCCCAGCTTCTGTGATTGCCCATCGCAGTTCTCCCAACTATTACGGTGGCCAGAGCCGCGCGTGGAGGACGAACCGCGCGCATTGCCTATGAAATGGGAGAGCAGCATGGCCGACGCAGCCGTTCATGGCCACGATGAACATGGCCACCCCGGGTTCTTTACCCGGTGGTTCATGTCCACGAACCACAAGGATATCGGTATCCTTTATCTTTTCGCGGCTGCGGCCGTGGGCTTCGTCTCGGTAGCCTTCACCGTCTATATGCGGATGGAGCTGATGAACCCCGAGGTTCAGTATATGTGTCTTGAGGGCTCGCGCCTGATAGATACCGGCGAGGTCTGTACACCAAACGGCCATTTGTGGAACGTGTTGATCACCGCGCATGGCATCCTGATGATGTTCTTCGTGGTCATCCCCGCACTTTTCGGCGGTTTCGGCAATTATTTCATGCCCTTGCAGATCGGCGCGCCCGATATGGCCTTCCCGCGCATGAACAACCTGTCCTTCTGGCTTTACATCGCAGGCACTTCGCTTGCGGTGGCCTCGGTGCTGTCGCCGGGCGGCAATGACCAGATGGGATCGGGTGTTGGCTGGGTGCTTTACCCGCCGCTGTCGACGCTGGAGGCTGGCTATTCGATGGATCTGGCGCTGTTTGCCGTGCACCTTTCGGGGGCGTCGTCGATCCTTGGCGCGATCAACATGATCACCACATTCCTCAACATGCGCGCACCGGGCATGACGCTGCACAAGGTGCCGCTGTTCGCCTGGTCAATCTTTGTGACCGCATGGTTGATCTTGCTGGCCCTGCCGGTTCTGGCCGGTGCCATCACCATGCTGATCACCGACCGCAACTTCGGCACCACCTTCTTCGATCCGGCCGGTGGCGGCGATCCGATCCTTTACCAGCACATCCTTTGGTTCTTCGGTCACCCCGAGGTTTACATCATCATCGTGCCGGGCTTTGGCATCATCTCCCATGTGATCGCGACCTTCTCGCGCAAACCGATCTTTGGCTATCTGCCGATGGTCTATGCGATGGTCGCCATTGGTGTTCTGGGCTTCGTGGTCTGGGCGCACCATATGTACACCGTGGGCATGTCACTGACCCAGCAAAGCTACTT
>JBATTI010000256.1:0-4743 GCA_049670445.1 Albidovulum sp.
GAGGCCGCCCGCCCGCTTGCAGAGGTTGGGAAAGGTGCGCGCGCCGCACTTTTGCGCCATCTGGAACGGCAGGGGATCACGCTGACACTTGGGGCCGCCGCTTCGGTTTCAGATGAAGGCGTCACGCTGGAAAGCGGGCAAAAGGTGAAGGCGGCATTCGTCATCGGCTCGGCCGCGGCGCGCTCGCAAGATTGGCTGGCCGCGACCGGCCTTGCGCTTGAACGCGGGTTTTTGCGGGTGACACCGACGCTGCAAAGCGAAACTGATGCCGCGATCTTTGCTGCCGGTGATATCGTCCATATGGGGTTTGCGCCCCGCCCCAAAGCCGGGGTTTTTGCCGTTCGCCAAGCGCCGGTCTTGCTGCATAACCTGCGGATCGCACTTGGCAGCACCGGCCAGATGCGCGCCTTTCGCCCGCAAAAAGATTATCTCAAGCTGATCTCAACCGGGGCGCGGAATGCGGTCGCGGATAAATGGGGGCTTCCCCTCGACGGGCGCTGGCTTTGGCGCTGGAAAGACCATATCGACCGCAAGTTCATCGACCAATTCCACCATCTTCCCGCCATGGCCCCCCCTGCCCAACCAAAGGGAGAGGAAGCGCCCGACAAACCGCTTTGTGGCGGCTGCGGTGCCAAGATCGGGCGGCCCGCACTTTTGGCAGCCCTTGATCGGCTGCCCGCCGCCCGCCGCGCCGATGTTGTGCAAGGGGCAGGCGATGATGCCGCGATCTTGCGCCACGGGGCCGGGTTTCAGGTGATCACCACGGATCATCTGCGCGGCTTTTGTGACGACCCATGGCTTATGGCCCGCATCACCGCGATCCACGCGCTTGGCGATGTGTGGTCCATGGGCGCTTCCCCGCAAACCGCCCTTGCCCAGATCACCTTGCCCTTGATGGGCGAACGCCAGCAAACCGAAACCATGCGCGAAATCATGCAGGCCGCAGCCGAGGTATTTGGCCCCGAAGGCGCCGATATCGTCGGCGGGCACAGCAGTATGGGGGCCGAGTTTTCGATCGGCTTTACCGTCACTGGCCTGTCGGACCATCTGCCCACCTGCCATGGCAATGCCAAGGCAGGTGACCGGTTGATCTTGACCAAGGCCATCGGCACCGGCGTGATTTTGGCCGCTGAAATGCAGGGTCTGGCCCCGGGTTTCGTGGTTGCCCATGCCTTGCGCGCGATGGCGCGCCCGCAAGGCGATGCTGCGCGCCTGCTCACCCCTCATGCCCATGCCATGACCGATGTCACCGGCTTTGGCCTTGCCGGGCATCTCTTGAGCATCTTGCAAGCTTCAGACCTGTCCGCCAGGCTTGACCTTGGCGCAATCCCCATCCTGCCCGGGGCCGAGGCTTTGGCCGCCGCCGGCCATGGCTCAAGCCTTTTGCCCGCCAATCTTCAGGCCCGCGCCTTGATGGTTTATGACGACCACCCAAGGGCTGAATTGTTGTTTGATCCCCAGACCGCAGGCGGGCTCTTGGCTGCCGTCCCTGCCGATATTGCGGATGATCTTTTGGCAAAACTGATCGGCATTGGCGAAACCGCCGCCATCATCGGCACGCTTCGCGAAGGGCCTGCCAGCATCACCGTGACCCTCTAGGGCCTTGCCATTCCGGGCAGATGCGCGGCCAACCGGTCGGCCAAGACCTGCAAGGCCTCAGGCGCAAGGCTCTCGGTTTCAAAGGCGGTATCGACGACCGTGGACCGCGCGCGGTGTTTTTCATAGCGCTGATCGTAGTGATCACGCATCAGCGCTTCGGCCAGATCAACGAAGGCCCCGGATTGGGCCATTGCCACCCATTGAGCGATACGCTCTGCCGGATGGGTATGGCGCAAGCCTTGCACCACATCCATCAACCGCTGCCTGTCCTCGGTCAAATCCACATAGGTGCGGGCAAGATACTTGGCGCGCGCCGCCAAGGGCGCGGCTATCCGCAGACGCGGTGCGGCCTTCATCGCCGCCCAGATCTGCTTGGGCAAAGTCAGATTTCCGATACGAGAGCTTTCGGCCTCAATCACCACCGGGCAAGCGGGATCAAGCGTTGCCAAGGCCATGGCCAATCGCCCCTCAAACGCCTTTTGGCTGGGCTGCCCTTCCGCGCGGTGCCCGAAAAGAGAGCCGCGATGATGCGCCAGCCCCTCAAGATCAATGGTCTGCACACCACGCGCCGCCAAAAGGCCAAGAATATCGGTCTTGGCCGTGCCGGTATTGCCATCAAGCACAACCACCGGTGCTTTCACCGGCCGCTCACCCACCTCTGCCACCACAAGCGCGCGCCACGATTTATAGCCGCCCTCGACCAGTTCGGCACGCCAGCCAACCTGCTGCAGGATCGACGCGAAAGACCCCGACCTTTGCCCGCCACGCCAGCAATAGACCAATGGCCGCCAGCCGCCGGACTTTTCGGCCAATTGCCCTTCCAGATGCAAAGCCGCATTGCGCGCCACAAGGGCTGCACCTTGCTTGCGCGCCAAAAAGGCTGATTGCTGCTTGTAAATCGTGCCGATACGCGCGCGTTCTTCGTTATCAAGCACCGGCAAATTGACGGCCCCCGGCAAATGGTCTTCGCCGTATTCCGCGGGGGATCGCACGTCGATCACCGTGTCAAAGCCAAGACCGGACAATTGGGTCAACGATGTTAGGGTCAGCGCCATGAAAAAGCTCTTACCCGCTCCGGTCGGGCTCAGGAAGGGCCAGCGGTCGTGATTTTGCGATAATCACCCAGATGGGTGGCCAGCGCTGCGGGGGCTTTGGGGGGCGCCAGATCGACACAAAGCAGGGCCGTATCTTTGCCCGCCTGCCCCAGCAACACACCATCTTGCCCAACCACCAGCGATCCGCCGCAATACGCCAGATCGCCCTCTGTTCCACAAAGATTGGCATAGGCAATGGCGACACCATGGGTCACGGCCATTGCGGGCACGATGGCATCCATCACATAGGTATAGGGTTCCATATTCGCGGTCGGCACCAAAATCAGCTGCACACCTTGCAAGGCAAGTTCCCGGATATGCCCTGCGAATTCAACATCATAACAAATCAAAATCGCCGTGCGGCAGCCTGCCAGATCAAAGATCGCATAGCCATTACCCGGCGTGAAAAGACCCGCCTCGCGCGCACCGTAAAGCTGGATCTTGCGGTATTGGGCCAGCACCTTGCCGTCCGCGCCAATCGCCACGGCCGCGTTGAAAATGCGCGCGCCATCGCGTTCGGCAAAGCCAATCGTCAGCCGGCAGCCGGCAGCCCGCGCCATACCGCACAAACGCGCCACCCATGCGCCATCACCGGGTTGGGCCTGCGCTGCGATCTGGTCACTGTTATAGCCCGGCAAGAACAGCTCTGGCATCACAACCATATCGGCACCGGCACCGGCAGCGGCGCGCAAGGCCCGCTCAACCGCATCAAAAGCCGCCGCCTCATCACCCGCAGGTGAAGGGCATTGTGCAAGCGCAAGGCGCATTCCAGCCCTCAATAAACGATAACCTCTGCGCCCATCTGGACGCGTTGGTAAAGATCTTCGACATGGGCGTTGACCATACGGATGCAGCCGTTTGACACCGACTTGCCGATCGAATTCGGCTCTGTCGTGCCGTGAATGCGCACCGCCGTATCGCGCCCATCTCGATAAAGGTAAATCCCCCGCGCGCCCAAGGGGTTCTTTGGCCCCCCCTCCATGCCGTTTTCAGCGTATTTCGCATAGGCTTTGGGGTTGCGTTCTACCATTTCCGGTGTCGGTTTCCAGCTTGGCCATTCGACCTTCCTGCCGATCTCGGCCCGGCCTCGGAAGGTCAACCCCTCCTTGCCGACCGCGACACCCTAGCGGATTGCCTTTCCGGGCCTGGTGATGAAGTAAAGGTAGTGTTTCGATGATAAGATGATGATCGTGCCGGGCACAAAATCGCGGTTCACCGAAACCTCAACCGGATAAAGGTCGGGCGCGATACTCAGGCCTGCCAAGGGTGCCTCGGCACTGCCAAGGGTTTCGACCGCCAGCGGCAGATTGGGCGGCAGTGCGGCCCGCGTGGTTTGCGCGGCCATCACCGGCCCTGCAAGCGCCACACCCCCGAATGCGGCGGCCAGCCCGATAACCTTACGACGCCCAATCATCATACCCTCCAAATCCTTCGCCAATGATCGCATTCCTGGAACTTTAGCACAGTAATTCGTAAAAACCCGACATTGAAATGGCAATAAGGCGAATATGATCGGGCATAAAGAGGCTGGCATACACCCTCGATTGGTGGTTGAAGCGCGTCAGATCAGTGACCATTTGACATAAGTGCATGAAAGGTTCGCCGATGCCCCACAACGCCACATATGTGATTGATGGCATGACCTGCGCCGCCTGCGCAGGCCGGGTGACGCGCAGCTTGCAAGCTCTGCCCGGTGTGACGGCGGCAGAAGTCAATCTGATGTCGGGCAAGGCGCATGTCCGTTTTGCGGATACCGCCGATGTGGGGGCCGTGGCCGCCGCTTTGGACAAGGCCGGATATCCCATGGCCACGGATAACGCGCAGCTAAGCGTGGCGGGTATGAGCTGCGCCTCTTGTGTGGGCCGGGTGGAGCGCGCGCTTTTGGCTGCCCCCGGCGTGGTGTCGGCGAATGTCAATCTGGCGACCCAAGAGGCCACGATCCGCTACGCGCTTGGCGCAACGTCTCCGGACGAGCTGGCAACCACCCTGACCAAGGCGGGCTATGCGGCCCATCCGCGACGCGACGAAAAACCCAACCCACAAATCGACC
>JBATTI010000257.1:0-1775 GCA_049670445.1 Albidovulum sp.
TGAAGAATATCGAAAAGCACTTTGGTGCCGTCATCGCATTGGCCGGGGTTTCGGTGGATGTCTTTGCCGGGGAATGCCATTGCCTTTTGGGCGACAATGGTGCCGGAAAGTCCACGTTCATCAAGACCATGTCTGGTGTTCACAAACCGACCAAAGGCGAAATCCTCTTCGATGGCAAACCGATGCATTTTGACAACCCGCGCGATGCGATCGAGGCCGGGATTGCAACGGTTCACCAGCATCTGGCGATGATTCCGCTGATGAGCGTCAGCCGCAATTTCTTCATGGGCAATGAGCCGGTCAAGAACGTCGGGCCGTTTCGGTTTTTCGATCATGAAAAGGCCAACAGGGTCACCATGGAAGAGATGCAGAAGATGGGCATTAACCTGCGCGGCCCGGATCAGGCGGTGGGCACCTTGTCGGGTGGTGAGCGTCAAACAGTGGCCATCGCGCGTGCCGTGCATTTTGGTGCCAAGGTCTTGATCCTTGACGAGCCGACCAGCGCGCTTGGGGTTCGTCAGACGGCGAATGTTCTGGCGACCATCGCCAAGGTTCGAAAACAAGGCGTTGCGGTTGTTTTCATCACGCATAATGTGCGCCACGCGATGGCCGTGGGTGATCGCTTTACCGTGCTCAACCGTGGCCAAACACATGGCACCGCGCAGCGCGGAGAGATTACCGCAGAAGAATTGCAAGATCTGATGGCCGGCGGGCAAGAGCTTGCGACACTTGAAGGCAGTCTTGGCGGCACGGTCTAGCCTTTGACCTGAAGGCGCTTTCGGGTAGGTGTTGCCTAACATCCTACCTATTGGTAGGTATGGGGGTAGGTCTGATTTTGGCGGTGACGTTTGTTGATTACAGACGGTCGCAGCACCCCCGGTTAAGAAGGATTTGTCGCGATGGAGCTGAACGCAGACTTTTGCGAACGTGTGATCGTTCATTCCGACCAGCTTGCTTGGCAGGCCTCGCCCATGCCTGGGGTAGACCGGCGCATGCTTGACAGGATCGGGGGGGAGGTTGCGCGCGCCACGACCATCGTGCGCTATGCGCCCAAAAGCCATTTCTCTGCCCATACGCACACCGGGGGCGAAGAATTCATCGTGCTTGAAGGCGTTTTTCAGGACGAACACGGTGATTTTCCGGCCGGAACCTATGTGCGCAACCCACCGACAACAAGCCACACCCCCGGATCGGAACCGGGTTGCACGATCTTCGTAAAGCTGTGGCAGTTCGACATGAACGACCGCAATCAGTTTCGCAAAACCATGGCAGATGAATTGGGCGCGCCTACGAACGGCGTCGCCACCGCAATCTTGCACAGCGATGATCGTGAAACCGTCAGTTACCGGGATCTTGAAGCGGGAGCGATCCTGGAGGTGACCGATACAGGTGGGATTGAGGTCTTGGTGATTGACGGCACCATCACCGAGGGTGGTGATGATTTGCAAAAAGGCTCTTGGCTACGGTTGCCCGACGGCCAGCCCTTGATGGCGGTTGCGGGCGCGCATGGGGCCAAAGTCTGGATGAAGACTGGCCATCTGCCATATGCCAAGCCGCCAGTCGTATGACGACGGTCCAAAAACCCCTGATGCTTGTTGCCGAAGGGTTTTGAGTGAAGACCGATGTCTTGAATATTGGCGGCGGGCTTGCAGGCCTTAGCTTGGCGCGGGGTCTTCACGCCGCCGGGCAAGATTTCTTGCTGTTGGAATCGCGCAGCCGGTTTGGCGGGCGGATCAAGACAGAAAACCTGACGGGCGGCTATTATGACATGGGCC
>JBATTI010000258.1:0-1722 GCA_049670445.1 Albidovulum sp.
TTGCGGCCAAGACCGCCGTGCAGGGCGGTTGTGCGATGGCGATCATGGAGGGCTTTGTTCACCGGCCCCTGCGGGCCTTGGCAGATGGTGCAAGCTGTAGCTGGTTCTTGCCCGAAGGTGATCCGCAGCTTGCGCGCAAACGCTGGATTGCCGCGATGAAGCCCAAGGGAGAGTTGCATCTTGATGGTGGCGCTGTCGCGGCGCTGGCTTCGGGCAAATCATTGCTGTCTGCCGGCGTGGTCGCAGTGGTCGGGCGGTTTGAGCGTGGCGATCCGGTCGCGATCATGGACCCATCGGGGGCCGCAATCGGCAAGGGCCTTGTGCGCTATACTGCGACCGAGGCCAAAGCGATTGCCGGGCATAAATCGGGTGAGATCGAAGCTATTCTTGGATATGTGGGGCGGGCGGCCTTGCTGCACCGCGATGATATGGTGTTGGACGGATAGGGGTATAGCCAATGAGTGGTAGCGAAATATCGGCCCTTATGGCGAAAATCGGTGCGGCGGCCAAGGATGCAGCGACCGAACTTGCCTGTGCCACGGCTGAGCGTAAACACGCAGCCCTCATCGGTGCCGCCGAAGCGGTCTGGTCGCGCCGGCAAGAGATATTGGATGCCAATGCCGAAGATCAGGTCTATGCGGAGGCCAAGGGCATATCACCGGCGATGATGGACCGGCTGATGCTGGATGAGGGGCGGATCCGCTCGATCGTGGACGGGCTTCGCGCGGTGGCGGAACAAAAAGATCCGGTGGGCGAGGTCATGACCGAATGGGACATGCCCTCGGGTTTGCATATCAAACGGGTCCGCACGCCTTTGGGTGTGGTGGGGGTGATCTTTGAAAGCCGCCCGAATGTGACGGCAGATGCGGGGGCCCTGTGCCTTAAATCCGGCAATGCGGTGATTTTGCGTGGCGGATCGGAAAGTTTTCATTCGGCCGGTGCCATTCATTCTTGCATGATTGCCGGGCTGAAGGCTGCGGGTTTGCCTGAAACCGCGATCCAGCTGGTACCCACCCGCGACCGCGCGGCGGTGACGGCGATGTTGCACATGGTTGGCCAGATTGACGTGATCGTGCCGCGCGGCGGCAAGGGGCTTGTAGGCCTTGTTCAATCCGAAGCAAGAGTGCCGGTTTTCGCCCATCTTGAAGGGATCTGCCATGTCTATGCCGATGGCGATGCCGATCTTGCAAAGGCCCGCGCTGTCGTGCTGAACGCCAAGACCCGGCGCACGGGGATTTGCGGGGCGGCGGAATGCCTGCTTATCGATCGCGCGTTCTTTGCCAAACATGGGGCTGTGCTGATCGAAGACCTGCTGGCCGCAGGCGTCGAAGTGCGCGCCGAGGGCGATCTGGCCAGGATACCGGGCACGGTCCCCGCCGCCGCTGACGATTTCGGATGCGAGTTTCTGGATATGATCATTGCCGCGAAGATCGTCGATGGGGTTGAGGGGGCGATTGCCCATATCCGCACCCATGGCTCAAGCCATACAGAGGCGATCTTGACCGAAAATGACGCAACCGCCGGGGTGTTCTTCGCCCGGCTCGACAGTGCGATCTTGATGCGCAATGCCTCAACCCAGTTTGCCGATGGCGGTGAGTTTGGCATGGGCGGTGAGATTGGCATTGCCACCGGCAAGATGCATGCACGCGGGCCGGTCGGGGCAGAACAGCTGACCAGTTTCAAATATCTGGTCACCGGTGACGGGACGATCAGGGCCTAAAC
>JBATTI010000259.1:0-1591 GCA_049670445.1 Albidovulum sp.
ATGCTGGGGATCTTGGCCCAGGACCGCTGGCCCAACCTGCCCGCCCATACCGCCAAATGGCTGGCCCTGCAGCGCGAGGTGTCCTGCCTGCCGCGCCAGGATCATCTGCTGGCCGAAAGCTTTCCCTCCGAGGGGCATGAACATCTGTGCCTTTACGGCTTTGCCGGCCGCAACGCCCAGCAAACCCTGGGGCTGTTGCTGACCAAACGGATGGAGGAAGAGGGCCTGCACCCCTTGGGTTTTGTCGCCACCGATTATGCCACGCTGATCTGGGGGCTGGATGCGGTCACCGACCTTGCCCCGCTCTTGGATCTGGACCGCCTGCGCGCGGGGCTTGAAGACTGGCTTGCGGGCAATGCGGTGATGAAGCGCAGCTTTCGCAACGTGGCCCTTGTCGCCGGGCTGATCGAACGCAACCACCCCGGCAAACGCAAATCCGGGCGGCAGGCAACCTTTTCGACCGATATCCTTTATGACACCTTGCGCCGCTATGATCCGGGGCACCTGATGCTGCGCGTCACCCGCGAAGAAGCCATGCTTGGCCTGGTTGATTTCGCCCGCATCGAAGCAATGCTGGCGCGCACCGGCCCAAGGATCACCCTGAACCGTCTTGCCCGCGTCACCCCCTTTGCCGCCCCACTGTTCTTGGAGATAGGCAAAGTCCCGGTCATGGGTGCTGCCCGCGAACGCCTGCTGGATGAGGCCGCCGAACGGCTGATGGCCATGGCCGAGGCGGGAACGGGGGCATAGCGAATGACCGCATATGAGTTCAGCTTTTGCGGCACCCGGCTTTCAGCCAGACCAAGTGGTGCACTTTTCTGGCCTGAAAAAGACCTTCTCATCGTCTCGGACCTGCATCTGGGGCGCTCTGAACGCATTGCCCGGCTGGGCGGCGCGCTTTTGCCGCCCTATGAGGTGGAAGACACCCTGATGCGCCTTGATGCCGAAATTGCCGCCCTGTCGCCAAAACGGATCATCTGTCTGGGCGACAGTTTCGATGATCTGGCCGCAGCCCAGTTGCCGGATTCCGCGCGGCTCTGGCTTGCGCGGATGATGGCCGGGCGGCGCTGGATCTGGATCACCGGCAATCACGATCCGGCCCCGGTGGGTTTGGGCGGCGAACATCACAGCCGCTTTCCATTGGCGCCGCTGACCTTTCGCCATATCGCCCTCGCCGGGGCAAAAGCCGAGGTTTCGGGCCATTACCACCCCAAATTACGGGTGGCAGGCCAGCGCCGGGCCTGTTTCTTGGTTGATGACTGCAAGGTCATAATGCCCGCCTTCGGCACCTATACCGGCGGCATGGACGCCCAAAGCCCCGATCTTGCGGGGCTGTTCGGCCCCGGCGCCCGCGCCATCCTCACCGGAAAAACCGCCCGTGCTCTGCCCTTTAAGGTGTAAGTCCTTTTGGTTCGGGTAGGGCGTTTGCTCTGCAGGTTGCGGTGAGGGTATTGGCCAGCAGGCAAGCGATGGTCATGGGACCGACGCCGCCGGGGACGGGGGTGATGGCCCCGGCGATTTCGGCGCAGGAGGCATATTCGGCATCGCCCACCAGTTTGGTCTTGCCGTCGCGTTCAATCCGGTTGATGCC
>JBATTI010000260.1:0-10073 GCA_049670445.1 Albidovulum sp.
GTGGAGCCGAAGGTTGCCAAACTTCTGGCGCGTGATGCCGGGATTAATGTCACCAACACCCCCGGCCGTGGGCATTATGTTTTCATCATGCACTGCAACACGGCACCTTTCGACAACAATGACCTGCGGCTGGCCCTGAAATATTCGGTCAATCGCGACGAAATGGTCGATAAGATCCTTGATGGCTATGGCAGTATCGGCAACGATACCCCGATCAATGCGGCCTACCCGCTGTTTGATGCAACGATCGAGCAACGCGCCTTCGATCTGCAAAAGGCCGCAGAGCATTACGCAGCCTCAGGGCATGATGGCAGCCCGATCGAACTTGAAGTCGCCGATGGTGCCTTCCCGGGTGCTGTGGATGCCGCAACGCTTTGGCAGGCCAGCGCCAATCAGGCCGGTATCCCGCTTGTGATCAAGAAAGTGCCGGATGACGGCTATTGGTCGGATGTGTGGAACGTCAAACCTTTCTGCGCCAGCTATTGGGGCGGGCGGCCGGTCCAAGACCAGATGTATTCGACTGCATATCTGTCGACCGCTGAATGGAATGACACGCGCTTCTTCAACGCCGAATTCGATGCGCTGTTGCTTGAGGCCCGTGCCGAAACCGATCTTGCACGTCGTCAGGAACTATACGGCCAAATCGGGCGTATTCTGAATGCTGAAGGCGGAGTCGTCGTGCCGATGTTCAATGACTTCGTAGAAGCACATTCCAAGGCGATTGCCGGTTGGTATGCGAACCCCAATCAAGACATGATGAACGGCCTTGTGTGCCGCGATACCTGGTTTGCCTGATCCGGTCATCGGGTGAAACTTGCGAACTTCCCCTGGCGGGTCACACTGCCAGGGGAAACCAATTGACCGATCAGCGCATCTGGTCTGTTATGACATCCCGGTGATGGATGTGTGCATCAAGGTGCAAACAACGAAACCGCGTATGATCGCCGGCGCGGTTTTTCCGATACGAAATATCGCAAGGTTTTGCGCAATAATAAGGGGTCGGCGAGGGGTTGTAAAAAGGGTGCTTGCACCCTGACCGCAGATCGCTATGGCTCAGACTGGAATTTCGATCGGCCGTGGGGATGGTCGATCAAAAATACAATACCGGGGGGGGATATGCATCCAATCGTCAAACTTGTTGGCCAAAGGATTGGGCTGGGCTTGATATTGCTTCTGGCGGCGTCGGCGTTGATTTTTATCGGCACCGAATTGTTGCCGGGCGATGTCGCGCAGTCGATTCTGGGGCAGGCGGCGACAGAAGTCTCATTGCGGAACCTGCGTGAGGAGCTGGGTTTGAACGAGCCAGCCTTGACGCGCTACTTCAGCTGGCTTTGGGGGATTTTCCACGGAGATCTGGGCACGGCCCTGAGCAATCGAAAAGATATTGCGACAGAGATCGCGGGCCGGTTGGGCAATACGATGTTCCTGGCGTTCTGGGCCGCGATCGTGGCTGTGCCATTGGCCATCGGGCTTGGGCTTTTGGCGGTGCGCTACCGCAACCGCTGGCCCGACAGGTTGATTTCGGGATTCACGCTCACAACTGTTTCGGTTCCCGATTTCGTTCTGGGCTACATCTTGATGTATGTCTTGACCGTGAAGTTTCGCA
The DNA here is from genome assembly GCA_049670445.1 of Albidovulum sp. GTDB lineage: Bacteria > Pseudomonadota > Alphaproteobacteria > Rhodobacterales > Rhodobacteraceae > TMP-24. The sequence goes on from JBATTI010000260.1 coordinate 1,607, forward strand.
TATTTTCGCCGATTTCGACGATCTACGACAGCATGGGGTTCAGTGAAAAACTTTATGCAATCGCACTGCCGGCGATGGTGCTGGTGCTTGTGGTTCTGGCGCAGATGATGCGGATGACGCGCGCGGCGATCCTGAATGTGATGCAATCGGCCTATATCGAGACGGCCGAGTTGAAAGGCCTGCGCCCCTTTGCCATCATCGCGCGCCACGCTTTCCCGAATGCCGTGGCACCGGTGGTGACGGTTGTCATGCTTAACCTGGCATATCTGGTTGTCGGCGTTGTCGTCGTCGAGGTGGTGTTCGTCTATCCGGGCATGGGGCAATATCTGGTCGATCACGTGGCCAAGCGCGACATCCCCGTCGTGCAGGCCTGTGGCTTGATCTTCGCGGCTGTTTTCATCGGGCTGAATATTTTGGCTGATGTGATCTCCATCCTGTCAAATCCAAGACTGAGGCATCCAAAATGATGCGTATTCCGCTTTCCGCCCTTGTCGGGCTGTTCTTCACCGGATTGTTCTTCTTCGTCGCGATTTTCGCACATTGGATAGCACCCTACGGCATGTCCGAGATTATTGGGGATGCCTGGGAGGAACCTTCAGCGCAGTTCTTGCTTGGCACCGATACATTGGGCCGCGATCTGCTGACCCGGATGATCTACGGCTGTCAGACAACGATTTTCGTGGCAACGCTGGCGACGATGGTCAGCTTCGTCACCGGCTCCTGCCTTGGCTTTGTGGCGGGTGTTACCGGCGGCTGGGTCGATCAGCTGTTGTCGCGGCTGGTGGATCTGTTCATGTCGATCCCCTCGCTGATCCTGGCGCTGGTGATCTTGTCGGTCATGCCATCGACATTGACAGTTTTGATCCTGGTGATGGGTCTGTTGGATTCAACCCGGGTGTTTCGTCTTTCGCGCTCTGTCGCGGTGGATATCGCGATCATGGATTATGTCGAGGCCGCACGGTTGCGCGGTGAGGGCACCAAGTGGATTGTGTTTCGCGAAATATTGCCCAATGCGCTGTCGCCATTGGTGGCCGAACTTGGGCTGCGTTTTATCTTCATGGTGCTTTTCATCTCGACCCTGTCGTTTTTGGGGCTTGGCATACAGCCACCGCAAGCCGATTGGGGCGGGATCGTGAAAGAAAACAAGGATGGGTTGGTTTATGGCATCAAGGCAGCACTTTTGCCTGCCATTGCCATCGCAGTGCTGGCGATTTCCGTAAATCTTGTGGCCGATTGGGTGCTGACCCGGACCACATCACTGAAAGGGGGCCGGGGTGCGTGATATGACCGATACACCGCTGCTGGAAATCCGCAATCTGAAGATCGGGGCGACGGTCTATGCGCCCGGCGAGAGACCACGCGACATAACCATTGTCGATGACGTGTCGCTGACCTTGGCCAAGGGAAAGGTCATGGGGCTTATCGGGGAATCCGGTGCAGGGAAATCGACGATCGGTCTGTCCGCGATGGCCTACGGCCGTGGCGGGGTGCAGATCACCGGTGGCGAAGTGATCATCAATGGTCGCGACATCATGAAAACCGATGCGGCCGGGTTGCGGAGTTTGCGCGGACATGAGGTGACTTACGTCTCGCAATCAGCGGCGGCGTCGTTCAATCCGGCCAAACGGCTGATGGAACAGGTGATTGAAACATCGCTGGTCCATGGGCTGATGCCCAAGGCCGAAGCCGAGGCCCGTGCGGTTGAGCTGTTTGGCAAGCTCGGCCTGCCCAATCCCGAAACCATCGGCTCAAGATACCCGCATCAGGTTTCAGGCGGCCAGTTGCAGCGGGTCATGACGGCGATGGCGCTTTGCCCCAAGCCCGACCTTGTGATTTTTGATGAACCGACAACGGCGCTTGACGTGACCACACAGATAGAAGTGCTGATGGCGATCAAGGAAGCCATTCACGATACCGGTGTGGCCGCCTTGTATATCACCCATGACCTGGCTGTTGTCGCCCAGGTCTCGGATGAGATTATGGTGCTGCAGCATGGCAAGCGGGTTGAAGTGGGCGAGACCGGCCAGATCATCAACCAGCCGCGCGAAGAATATACCAAAGCGCTGGTGTCGGTGAAATCGGCGGATCACCCTGAAAAACCAAGCGGAGGTCAAGCCGTCTTGCGGGTCGAGAATGTCACGGCGCGTTACAAGAGTGTACCGCTTGACGTCTTGAAGAATATCTCGGTCACGCTTGAAGCGGGGCATACTTTGGCGGTTGTGGGCGAAAGCGGGTCGGGTAAATCGACGCTTGCGCGGGCAATTACCGGGCTTTTGCCGCCGTCTCGTGGGAAGATGATATTTGACGGGCGTGAGTTGTCGGCGGGGCTGAGCGGGCGCAGCAAGGATGATCTGCGCGAATTGCAGATGATCTATCAGATGGCGGATGTGGCGATGAACCCGCGTCAGACCATCGCCACCATCATCGGGCGGCCATTGGAGTTCTACTTCGGCCTGAGAGGCCGCGCGCGTGATGCGCGGGTGCAAGAACTTCTTGACCAGATTGAAATGGGCAAGGGCTTTGCCGACCGATATCCGGCTGAACTTTCCGGTGGCCAGAAACAAAGGGTTTGTATTGCGCGCGCCCTTGCGGCCAAGCCCAAGCTGATCATCTGCGATGAGGTGACGTCGGCACTTGATCCGCTGGTGGCTGAGGGTATCTTGAAGCTGCTGCTGGATTTGCAGGCACAAGAAAATGTGGCCTATCTGTTCATCACTCATGATCTGGCGACGGTGAAGTCGATCGCCGATAGCATTGCGGTTATGTACCGCGGCGAGGTGGTCAGATATGGAACCAAATCCGATGTGCTGAACCCGCCATTTGATGACTATACCGACCTTTTGTTGTCATCAGTGCCAGAACTGCGTTTGGGCTGGTTGGAAGATGTTATCAAGAACCGCAAAATGGAAAGTGCGGGAAACTGAACAATCGCGATTTTTCGTGCGAAAAATCGGTAAATTTTCGCACGAAAATTTGTGGCGGCTGGCCGGTGCGCTAAAGCGTGACGCGCCAGGGGAATTCGCGGCGACCGAGGGCAGAAATGCCTTGGGTCAACCGCACAAAGCTCACCATGGCCCGCGTCACCGAACCCCGGGCGCGAAGATAGCCATGGACCAAGCCTTTCTCTTCGTGAAAATGCGCCAACCCTCCCGCCGCTTGAATGGCCGCGCAATAAAGTTGCCCATCGTCGCAGACCGGATCACATTGGGCTGAAATTACCAGTGTGGGTGGCAGGCCTGCAAAATCACCATCGACCAAGGGGGATGCCGTGGTATCGGATATTTGCGCGATGCCGCCGGGAAAGCGGATGCGGGAATAAAACTCCATATCGGCCAGGGTCAACATCGGTGCATGGGCATGCTTGATGTAGCTGCCTTTACTGAGATCACCCCCAAGGCCAGGATAAACAAGCGCCTGACCGATGATAGGCCGCGCCGTGGTGCGGCTGTGACTGCTGACTGCGGCGGCCAGATTCCCGCCCGCGCTATCGCCGACCAGGATCAGCGGGCTGTCAAATGCCAAGGCAATCGCCTGTGTCGCGGCTAACGCATCTTCGAATGCGGCGGGATGGGGATATTCGGGCGCAAGGCGGTAGTCGACCGAGATCACCCGGTAACCGGTGGCGGCGCAAATCTCGGCGCAGATGTCATCATGGCTGTTCAATCCCCCGACAACGAAGCCGCCGCCGTGAAAATAGATCAGGGTGATCGGTGATGGGCCAAGTTCGTATTTGCGGCAAGGCACATGGCCAAAGGCGACATCCTCTGTCACGACCCCATGGGGATGGCCGCGATGAAATGCCTGACATAAGGCATCATAAATTTCGCGCTGCTTTTCGATAGAATAATTTGCGGTTTCGGGGGGATACCAGCTTTCGCTTTTGCGAATGAATGCCCAGGTCTCGGCATCGATAAGCGCGGAATAGTCGGTAATTGTCTGCTCGTTCATGGCCATGATCCTAAAACCGTTTGGGCATCTTCGTTGCTCAGCGCTTGTTTGTAGGTTGGCGCAGTCGGCTCCTTAGTGCAATGGCTTCACGATACTGGTCTGAACGGCAATGGGCAGCCCAAATGGCACGCCATCAGCAACAATCCGCGTGGTGCATGGGCCGGTTATGGCCGAGACCAGGCGGGTCTTCGTTCACGCGCTTTCACATCCCTGTGCGGCCTCTTGGGTTTGCGGATAAATGGCCTAGTTCTGTGGAAGGCTGGCCACGGGGGCCGCTTGCAACAATGCCGTGACCTCGGCAAGTGGCAGCGCCTCCCCCGAAGGTTTCCGGTCGAGGCAGTAAGGAGAGTTAAGATGAAACTACGTATCAAACCCGCGATGACATTGGGGTTGGCATCCACTTTGGTCGCAGGGATGGCTATCCCGGCGCTAGCGGGCGGAATAGCGACGCCAACGGTAGAGGCCCCGGTTACGGCGCCCTTGCCTGTGGTGCAGCGCGGTGGCGCTGATTGGACCGGCGGATGGATCGGCGGCCACCTTGGCTACGGCGATGTTGATGCAGGCGCCAATGGCGGCGATGGTGTCGTCTACGGGCTTGGCGGTGGGTATGACTACGACTTTGGATCCTGGGTCGCAGGCGTCGGCCTGGACTGGACCGAGACGGATATCGACCTTGGCACCGGGACCGATCAGCTTAACGACATTGCAAGGCTGAAATTCCGTGTGGGTGCCGATTTGGGCCGCACCTTGGTTTATGCAACAGCCGGGCCTGCGCGCGCATCTGCCGATATCGGTGGTGTCAGCGGGCATGACAATGGCTGGTTTGGCGGGATTGGCGCCGATTATGCGCTTACCGACCAATGGACCGTCGGTGGCGAGTTGCTGACCAACCAGTTTGATGACTTCAACAACACCGGCATCGATATTCGCGCGACCACAGCGACCGTCAACGTCGGTTTCCGTTTCTGACGTAAACTCTGGGACGTTACCGGGGCGGGAACAGCCTTTCCGCCCCGGTCAATCCTTTGGTCACCATCGCCCGCTGGCCCCGCCACCCGAGGATCTGCCACCGCCGAATGATCCGCCGCCGCCGCTTTTGCGATTGGGCGCGGAGGGGCGCCAAGGCCGGTCATCGCGATAATCGCAGTGCCGACAATTGATCACATGATGCCCCGTGCCGCCGATTTCATCTGGCCTGATGCGGTGGCTATGCAGGCCGGTCTTCCCGCAATTGGGGCAACTGCGGAACCGGTAGCCCCAGTCACTGATCTTGCGGCCGAAAAGACCTATGCCCACGATACCCGCCGCAATTGCTCCGAAGGCCCAGGGAAGGATCCGGTCGAGCCAGGGTTCTTGGCTCTGCGGCAACGGCTCTGCCAATTGTCCGGTAGCGTTGCGGCGGGCGATGCGGGTGATGGTTTGCTCAACCCCGGCCTCTATTCCGACACTGTAATTGTCGCGCCGAAACTCGGGCAAGAACCAGCGATCTATGATTTCCTGCGCCAGAACATCATAACCTTGGTTATAGGCGGTCCCAAGTTCCAGCCGCATTTGGCGATCCTTGACCGCCACCAGCACCAATATTCCGGTATTTGTCCGGGCATTGCCGATTGCCCAATTGTTGAATAGCCCCGTCGCGAAATGTTCGATTGAGGGGCTCGGGTCGAAATCGTCGCGGCTGGCAATGGTCAGCACCGTCATCTCAACCCCTGTATCGGATTTCAGCGATTCTAGCTGATCACGCAGGCGGTCGCTGACATCGGGTTCAAGCACACCGGCCAGATCGTTCACAAAGAGATCGTTGTAAGCGGGATATGGTTCGGCCTGAGCATGGGTGATCGTTGCCATCAGCGCAATGACCGACAAGATCGCAGCAAGAAAGCGGTGCATCAGGTGACTATCCTTCCATGGTCGCAAATTTGGGCCACCATGGCATAGGCCAGCGCGCATTCAAATCCGTCAAAGGGTTTGCGATGGGGCGTTGCGGTTCTTTTGGTTCGTTGATGCCGGAATTTGACACCAATTTGATACAATTTCACCACTTTGTACCGATAATCACGTTTTTTGAAAGCTTTTGTTTCGCGAACTACGATAAAGGCATGGTTGCGGTACGAGCCAGTGAATGGGTGTTGGTTGTTCAGTCGGTTGGGAGCCCCTTGGCTTGCCAAGGAGTGCCGATAGGAGTCTGATAATAATGATGAGTATGCGCAAAGTTGCAGTTGGGGCCAGCCTTGCTTTGGCAATGTTGGTTTCTGGATGTGTGGGGGTTAACACCTTTCGCACCTATTATGATGCTCCGGTATCGTCGCAGATGTCGAAGGGCTGGCGGGTGACCGATGTGCGGGTCTTGGCACCACGGTCATTGGTTGCGTCCGAGGAACGTTCTTTGGCGCCCGACGGTGATATCATCTGGCGCGAAGATCCGCCCGGCGACCGTCACAAACAGGTCGAAGGCCTTGTCCGCGACGCGGTAAGGCAAGGTGCGCGTGGGCTGAGAGGCCAACGTGCGGTGCGCCTTGAGGCGACGATAACCAAATTTCACGCTTTGACATTCGAGGCCGAAGCCTTGCGCTATGATGTTGGGGTGCACAATGTGGATTTCATCATTCGTGCGGTTGATGCCCGCAGTGGCGCGGTGCTGGCCGGCCCGACGGCGATTGAGGCGGCTTTGCCTGCAATGACCGGCGGGCGGATGATCGAGGCGCGTATGCACGGCCAAACTCAGCGCTCGCAGATCAGCGCGCATCTGCGCAAAGTCGTGGCCGGTTGGCTGGGCGCAGGCCCTGACCCGCGCGCAACATTCGAGCGCTTCGGCCGCTAACATCGGTAAAGCGAAGAAAGGTGACGGCGGCGCCCCCGGGCGCCCCTTTTCTATATCAGGCTTTCGGCAAAGGCGCGCAGACGCATCATCGCTTCTTCGAACCTGTCATCCTTGATCGTCATCGCTATGCGGATATGGCCCGCTGCGGCGGCCCCGAAGCTTTCGCCGGGCATCACCGCGATACCTTCGGTCTGCAGCAGACCTTCGGCAAAGGCGTTGCCGCCAAACCCGGTAGCGCGCAGATCAAGCATCAGATACATGCCACCAGCCGAGGGGATGATCGTCAGCGCATTTGATCCTGCCAGCAGCTTCAGTGCGATTTCGCGGCGGCGGCGGAAGGGGGCGGCGACGGCTTCCTCGGCGGCCGGGCCTTGCCCAAGCGCGAATAGCCCGGCATCTTGAATGAAGGCCGGAATGCCGTAGGTGGTGTTGTTGGACAGGGCCCACATCGCCTTGATCACATGCGCAGGCCCCACCAGCCAGCCAATGCGTGATCCGGTCATCGCATGGCTTTTTGACAAGGAACCAACCACCAGCGTGCGTTCGGCCATATCGGGCAAGCTGCGCGGGCTGATATGGTCGCCCTCCCAGATCTGGGTGTCGTAAACTTCATCCGAAATCAGCCACAGATCATGGTCGCGGCAGATGGCTGCGATGGCTTGCAATGTCGCGCGGCTGTAGATGACGCCGGTGGGGTTATTGGGCGAATTGATCAACAGGCTGCGCGCGCCGGGGGCGACCGCTGCCAATGCCTTGGCATCGGGTTGAAAACCGTCTTCTGACCGCGCCGGAACGGCAACCGCTTGCCCGCCCGTGGCGCGGATCGTGCCGGGATAGGTGGCATAATAAGGGTCGCAAAAAAGCGCCGTATCCCCCGCATCCAGCACCAACATATGGGCCGCAAACAGCGCAGCCTGCCCGCCGGGGGTCACGAAGATATTCTCTGGCCCGGTCGGCACCCCGGTTCTTTTTTCCACCCGGTTCGCGATTGCCGCGCGCAAGGCCGGGCTGCCCGATCCGACCGAATAGCCGGTGTTCCCCGCAAGCGCGCTGCGGTTCATTTCGGCCAAGATGGCGGGGTCAGTTCTTGTGTCATGCTCGCCGATCGTCAGGTTCAGGACCTGCTGACCTTGGGCGATCATATCGCGTGCGCGGTAATAGATCTGCCAGCCATCGTCACCGCCGCCGGTCATATGCGCCACGCGTTTTGCAAGTTCCATGATTGCCTCCGCAATTTTGGGCAAGGCATCACGAACACCTGTCGGGCGCAAGGGTGATATTGGGCTGTTTTCGCGCGCGGTTGAAAGTGTTTGAAGAAATGCTCTTGGCGCGCCCGCGATTTCGCGCGACTGTGCAATCAAGCTATTCTTGAAGGATGATGGGGGCCGCATGATCTTGCGAAAAACGACTGCTGAAGCAAAACGTATCGGCGCGGATGAGGCGGCAGCCTTTGTGCAATCAGGTATGTGGATCGACTATGGCGCGGGGCTGGCGCAGCCGGATGTCTTTGACCAGGCGCTTAGCGGGCGAAAAGAGGCGCTGCGCGGCGTCAAGATACGTTCTTGCCTGACAACCCGCCCGCGGGCAGTGGTTGAATGTGACCCGGAGGGCGCGCATTTCCATTGGATCAGCACGCATTTTTCCGGCTACGACCGCAAGAAACACGATGCCGGGCTTGCCAATTACCTTCCGGTGAAC